>CAMWLB010000076.1 GCA_947174985.1 uncultured Lachnospiraceae bacterium
GCTTCACCAACTGTCTTATCGCCGAATCCGAAAGACAGTCCAAACCTACTTAAAACACCTAATAGATGAGGCTCATCCTCAATGATAGTTTTAAGTAGGTCACAAGGAAATATTGAACGATTCTTTGACATATCTTGATAGTTGAAATCGGGCTGTAAATACCCATGCAAAGTTACGTCGGAATTAAAAACCACACCATACCTAAAAATAAGTGTTTTTAGGGCTTTTCAGCCCTTTAGAGCATATCAATATGTAAAACTCTATAATTTTTGAGTATTGACAGTCATAGTCGAATGATACTAACTTTGCAGCCGAAAAATTCAAAACAGTAACAGTTATAAAATGAACAAACTACATGTAATCCTTATGCTTGCTGTGCTTATGGTGACCACAGCATGTAGCGACAAAGACGAGGTTGTCACAGACAATCTGTCGAAGTATGTAATTGGCAATTACGAAGGATATACTTCGGCCTCATGTGCATATTTCAGTGGAATGATGAACGCTGAGCAGAAAATTATTGTTACCGAAGGATCCGGTGACAATAAAGTTGATATCCAATATGCCTCTCCTACATGGGGGACTGTCACAGCTACCGATGCTACGGTATTAGAGAGTGAAGGCGGATACATCATATCAGGTACCGGAGTCTGGTCTATGGGTCATAACGGGAGTGTAAGCGACTATGATTGTACGGTCACAGGCAACGTGAAATCCGGTGAAACTCAGTTCGTATTCTCCTCTCCATCTGTCATGGGCGGTCTGAAAGTTGAATTTACCGAAGGCGAAATTCCGGCCTCACTTGTTTTACCCGGTGTTTACAAAGGTTGGACAGATGCATCATGTGCATATTTTCAAGGTATGACTGCCGACAATCAGGAGATTACTATTTCCTACAAAGACAGCATGTATAGCGTCTACTATGAATCTGATACTTGGGGAACATTTGCTATTGAAGATATAAAATTCTCTTATGCAGAAGGAGTATTTACTATTTCAGGCGATGGAAACTGTAAAATGGGTATGGATGGTAATATAAAAGATTATCCCTGCACATTATCAGGCAGTATAGACGTTGAGAAATCCGCTCCCTCTTTCATTTTTAGCGTTCCTGCAGTAATGGGTGGTCTTACTATAACATTCAGTCCGGGAAACCTGCCTTCTGAAAGCGAAAATGAGTAATTGGCGTATAATGATAATAGCGGGAGCAGCTTCAATGGGGCTGCTCTCAGCTTGTAACGGCATTCTGGATGGCATCTACGATGAACCAGACAATGAAAATAACACAGGCTTTGAAAATGAGGGAGAAATATTTATAGACGCAACTTCCTATACTCAATGGGTGTATATTGATTTTTCAGAACGGTCTACAGTCACACTCGGTTATGATGAGGATGCTCCACAAAACTGGGATATTGCCGTGCACCGGTATGATGTAAAGACTAATGGTGCTAAGGTTGTAGAAACGAATTACTCTGATTTTGATCAAGCCATAACTGCCACTATAGACGAGGCGGACTTGGTGAGTGATATATGGACAACTAATCAAATTGTAATCGACATGTCCACGATGATGGACGGTTATTTAGGATATACGGAATCATCTTATAATCCTGAACTGTCAAAATGGCTCAATGTGGATACAAGCACCATGCCTCCTATATACACACCCTCAGGAAAGGTCTATATCGTTTACCTCCCTGACGGTACGCGTGCTGGTGTCAAGTTGCTCAACTTCATGAATGATATGCAAGTAAAGGGTTATATGACCATACAATATATGTATCCATTTAATCACTAAACGATGAAGAATAAAGTTATAATCTTCTTATTATTAGCATTTTCAACGATGGGTGCATATGGACAGAAAACCCTTACTGAAGAACAGCTGGACTCAATCGAGAATCAATGGAATAAGGTTCTTGACGAGGTGGTAGTTACAGGTACACGCACACCTAAATTGGTTACAAATTCACCTATCCTTACAAGAGTGATAAGCTCAAGCGATATTCGTAAAAGTGATGCCACAAATATCAGCGATCTGTTACAGACAGAATTGCCCGGTATAGAGTTCTCTTATTCCATGAACCAGCAGGTTTCACTCAATATGCAGGGATTCGGCGGCAACTCGGTATTATTCCTCGTCGATGGTGAAAGGCTTGCAGGCGAGACACTTGACAATGTTGACTATGACCGTCTGAATCTAAACAATGCAGGTAAGATAGAGATTGTCAAGGGAGCTGCATCATCACTCTATGGTTCGAATGCTGTTGGAGGCGTAGTAAATATTATCAGTCGTGAAGTATCCGAGCCATGGACACTAAACATTAACGGTCGATATGGAAAACACAACAGCCAACGATATGGAGCAGTATTTTCAGTGAACAAGTGGAAAATCAACAGTTCCACATCGGCGCAATTCACCTCCATTGATTCATATAATATGAAAAACGAAGGTGATTATTCCACATATTATGGCAACAAGACATGGAACATAAACGAGCGTCTGACAATAAAGCCAATAAACGCGCTGAAAATCATAGCACGAGCCGGATATTTTTTCCGTGAACGCAATTCTCAGGTAAGCACTCATGATCGCTATCGGGATTTTTCCGGTGGTCTAAGAGGAGTCTATGAATTTTCTCCCGGAACAAACCTCGAACTCAGTTATTCGTTCGATCAATATGACAAGAGCGATTATATATTGCTGACCCGTAAGGATGTGCGAGATTATTCAAATGTCCAGAATATAGGTAAAGTGGTGTTTAACCACACTTTTGGAGGTAACTACATACTTACAGTCGGGGGCGATGTCATGCGTGACTATCTAATGTCTTACCAGTTTACCGCTAATGGCAGCCACCATCAAATCACTGCCGACGGATTTGCTCAGATTGACATGACTTTCAATAAACTTAATGTCATAGCCGGCGGACGCTATGATTACTTCTCCGAATCTGACATGAAGCACTTTTCCTCACGCGTTAATATGATGTATAATCTTGATCGTTTCAAAATTCGTGGCAGCTATGCTGGCGGATTCCGGGCGCCTACACTTAAAGAGATGTATATGAACTTTGATATGGCAAGTATTTTCATGATTTATGGAAATCCAGACCTTAAACCGGAAGTCAGCAACAATTTTCAATTATCCGGAGAATATACGAATGGTCTTCTTAATGCAAATTTAGGCGCATTCTGCAATCTTGTTGAAAACAGGATGACTACTGTATGGAATCAAGCTCTCGGAGGAATGGAATACAGTAATATAGGTCGAGTCAACATTGTAGGGATAGACGCAAATGTGGCTTGGCGAACACAATGGGGATTAGGAACAAGATTATCCTATGTATTCACACATGAACATGTCAAGAAAGGAGAGCCATACACGTCCTCAACACGTCCTCATACAGCAACTCTCAGAGTGGATTACTCACATCAGTGGAAGAATTATGGACTTATGGTGGCACTAAGCGGTCGAGCGCTTTCTAATGTCACTGTTGATGAATTTACCTCTCTCACTTCATACGAAGAAACGGAGCGAGTAAAGTATCCCGGATATACAATGTGGAAACTCAATGTGACCAACAGTATCTGGAGAGGTATAGATCTCATCGTTACTGTAGATAATCTGTTTAATTATGTTCCCAAATATAACTACAGCAGTACCCCTTCTACAACCGGAATATCATTCAATGTTGGATTGTCTATGAATATAGACTCAATGTGTAAACGAAAATGACAAGAAGAAAAATAATTCTTGCAACAGTAGCAGTGGCAATCATAATTACCGCTGCTATTGTTGCGTGGAGAAACATGGCCTCATCCACAAAAATAGCTTTCGTAAACTACCAGCCGATTACTCTCGGAGAAATCGGTAAAGCTAATGACAATTCTTTCATTAAGATTGAAAATCTTAGTGTTGAAGATTTAGAAAATGCCTCTAAATTCGACATGGTATTTGTCAATGGTATGGGATTGCGAATCACTGAGGAGCAACGTGAGTCGTTGTCAAAAGCAGCCGAGTCCGGGACTCCTGTAATAACGACAGCTGCCACTAACCCCGACAACTATATAGTATCGACAGACTCCGTTGACACAGAATTCATAAAGCAATATCTCCAAGGCGGTGGTCGTGCGAATTATAGAAGTATGCTCAACTATGTAAGAAAATACATAGATGGCAAAAAACTGTTTATTGGCGAACTCACCGACCCCAAACAAGCTCCGAGCGGAATGTTCTATCATCAGGATCTCAAGAATCCTGACAATGAAATGTTGTACTTTGATTCTTTGTCTGAATATAGGCAGTTCCTTCAGGATAACAATCTCCTGAAAGACAATTCGCCTAACATCATTTTGACCGGGCAGATGGGTGTGCCCGATGAACTGATAGCAGAATTGGAAGCGACCGGTAACGTAGTTTATCCGATATCAAATATCCAGCAAGCAATCAAAAACGGAATAACAGATAGTATTTCCCCATCTGCAATGATAAACATGGCTCACGGAAGGATGGGCGATGCTGTAGTAGAATATCTTAAAACAAAGAATATACCTTTGTTTTCCCCATTGAACGTCAATCGCGATTATGATGAATGGATGGAGGACAAGATGGGTATGAACGGAGGATTCATGTCGCAAAGCGTTGTGACCCCTGAAATTGATGGTGCTATCAGACCTTGGACACTTTTTGCACAGTTTGAGGGTAGTGACGGCGTGCCTGTGATAAAAGCTATTCCGGAAAGGCTTACTGAATTTGTTGAGACTGTCAATAACTATGTCAGCCTACGAAAGAAAGCCAATGGAGAGAAGAAAGTCGCAATTTTCTTCTTCAAAGGTCCCGGACAAAATTCACTTGTAGCCGAAGGAATGGAGGTCGCACCTTCCTTATACAATATGCTTAATCGATTCAAGGAGGAAGGTTACAAAGTCGAGAACCTTCCCTCCTCGCTCCCTGAGTTTGAGAAGTTGATCAATGACCGTGGGCGTGTATTTGGGAATTACGCGATAGGAGCGATGTCTGATTTCGTCAATAATGCTAACCCGGAGATTATAACTCGATCAGAATATGAAAAATGGGTTGCAAAAGACCTTGGTAAAGAAATGTCGGAAGAAATCACTGCTGTTGATGGCGAGTTCCCCGGTCATGGTCTTAAGACCGAGAACGGAGATCTTGCCCTTGCAAGACTCCAATTCGGTAACGTTGTACTCATTCCTCAGACAGCCGCCGGAATTGGTGATGATGATTTCAAAATCGTTCATGGCACTGATATGGCCCCCCCTCATGCTTATGTCGCATCCTATCTTTGGGCTCGCAATGGTTTTAATGCCGATGCTATTGTCCACTTCGGAGCACATGGTTCTTTGGAGTTTACACCAAGAAAACAAGTGGCGCTTGGCAGCCGCGACTGGTCAGACAGATTAGTGGGTACTATGCCTCATCTCTACATCTATTCTACAAGTAATGTAGGAGAAGCGATGATGGCCAAAAGGCGTAGCTATGCGGGAATCATAAACTACTTAACTCCCCCTTTTCTGGAAAGCAATGTGCGTGGTATTTATAAAAATCTGACGGATGCAATAGCATCTTATAATAGGGAAGCCGAATTGGATAATCCCGTCAGTAAGCAACTGGATGCAGCCTCACGGCTGGTGAAAAAATATGTCGTTGAGCTTGGCATCCATCGCGAATTACGTCTTGACAGCATCTTGTCAAAACCCTATTCCGCATCCGAAATTGCCCGAATAGAGAACTTCGCCGAAGAACTTGCCAACGAAAAAATCACAGGCGCCCTATATGTTATGGGAATACCATACGACAAAGATAAACTGAAGTCGACTGTATTGGCAATGACCGTTGACCCTATAGCTTACAGCCTCCATAATCTTGACAAACAACGTGGTAAGAATAAGTCGGAAGGGCTGGCGTTCACCGGACGATATGTGATACCGGCACGCACACTTGCATCAAATCTCCTTGCAGAGAACCGCGTAGCTACTGACGCGGAAATCTGCAAAATTGCTGGCATAACGCTGACTGATTTGCAGAATGCCAGAGCGATCAATGAAGACATTAATGGCTCAAAAGATTTATTCTCCAAGATGATGGTAATGGGGTCGTCTATGCCAATAGCCGCTCCCACTGCTAAGTTATCGGAAAGAAAAGAAAGTTCTTCCGCCAAAATGAAGCGGATGATGAACGCCACTGGGATGTCACCAGAGAAAGCTCTTGAAATGGCAAAGAAAATGGGAGCGGATTCAACTGCGATTGCCAAAATGAGTGCTGCCATGCAGCGGAATTCATCAAAATCAAAGATGAAAAGTACACACGCACCTAAAGCAATGGGCATGTCAGCACCTAAATATGCTAAAGATGAAATAGATAAAGCATCCGCAATAATGGAAATTGAGCGCGCTGTAAAGAATATCAGTATTTATGCCACAGCATTGGCTAATAGTCCTGAGTGTGAATTGGCGTCGGTCATTAACGGTTTGAATGGCGGTTTTATAACTCCGACATCCGGCGGTGACCCTGTTCTTAATCCTCTGGTCTTACCGACCGGAAGAAATATGTTTGCTATAAATGCAGAAGAAACTCCTTCGGCTGTTGCATGGGAAAAGGGAAAAACACTGGCAGATAATACTCTTAAAATGTATCGTGAATCTCATAACGATTCGTTACCCCGAAAGGTTAGTTACACGTTATGGAGTAGTGAGTTTATTGAAACCGAAGGTGCGACTGTTGCCCAGATACTATATATGCTTGGTGTGGAACCGTTGAGGGATCCATTCGGTCGCGTTACTGATTTGCGGTTGATTCCCTCGGAAGAACTTGGACGTCCGCGAATTGATGTCGTTGTCCAGACCTCTGGACAATTGCGAGATTTGGCAGCTTCCAGATTATTCTTGATTACAAGAGCCGTAGAGATGGCTTCGCAGGCCAAGGATGACAAATATCCCAACTATGTTTCAGACGGTATTATTGAATCTGAAAAGCATCTTGTAAACAAGGGCGTTTCACCCAAAGAGGCCCGTGAGATGTCAACTGCACGTGTGTTTGGCGGTGTAGATGGGAACTACGGAAGCGGAATTCAGGAGATGGTCGAGGCGGGAGACAGATGGGATGACGAGAGTCAGATTGCCGAGACTTATATCCATAATATGGGAGCTTCTTATGGTTCGGAAAAAGATTGGGAACAAATGCGAGATTACGCATTCGAGGCAGCTTTGACCCGTACTGATGTAGTGGTTCAGCCACGACAGAGTAATACTTGGGGTGCTCTCAGTCTTGATCATGTTTATGAGTTTATGGGTGGCATGAATCTCGCCGTCAGAAACGTTACAGGCAAAGACCCGGATGCCTACCTTGCCGACTATCGAAACAGAAACCATGCAAAAATGCAGGAAGTGAAAGAAGCTATAGGCGTTGAAAGTAGAACTACTATTCTCAATCCTACATATATAAAGGAGAAGATGAGCGGCGGTGCCGGCGATGCTTCCGGGATTGCAGATGTCGTTAGAAACACATACGGTTGGAATGTGATGAAACCTGATGTAATCGACAACGAACTGTGGAACGATATCTACGACACATACATCGCTGACAAGCATAATCTCGGAACAAAAGATTACTTCAAGTCTGTCAATCCCGCAGCCATAGAAGAAATTACGGCTGTAATGATGGAGACTGCGCGAAAAGGAATGTGGAATGCTACAGACGAACAGCTTTCTGCGTTGGCCAAACTTCATACGGAAGTCGTAAACGAGTATCAGCCCTCTTGCTCCGGATTTGTATGTAACAACGCCAAACTCCGTGAGTATATCGCTTCAAACGTCGACAAAACGACCGCCAAAGCGTATAACAATTCTATAAGCAATATTCGCGCAGAGAATTTCGGCGCCGATGATGGCAAGATAATGAGGAAAGAAGAATTGAGCAATATCGAAAAGACCACAAGTCATATCAACAGTGGACTTGTACTTGGACTTGTCGCGATATGCGTCCTAGTTGTTTTCCTCGTTATAAGGCGTCGCAGAAAATTGAATAAGTAATGGAGACGGTTATAATTCTCATCATGTTTATGGTTGGTTTGAGTTTCGTGCTCAAACTGACCTTTATGCGCCCTTGGCAAATGTTAGCTGAAGTTGTGGTTCTTGCACTTGCCACCATTTCAACAACCGACATCGCAATCAGCCAGTCGAAAATACAGATTTCAGAATGGCTACAGACTCCGGACTTAATGCTTGACTTGGCAGTAATCCTCACATTGGACGTGGCTTTACAGATTGCATTTTGCCTCTGTATGATTTCAGAGCCAAGCAATCTAAAAAATCGAATTATAAAGAATATTCTTTTATTTATTCCCGGTTTGCTTATATTTCCCGTTTCATTTTATCTGCTCGTGCAGATTATATTCTCTAATGCGGGAATGGATTTTAACCATATCAGCTACTGTTTGGGAGTAGCGATAACAGTTATGATTCCATTACTCGTTTATGGTGCAAGATATTTGCTGCCGGAGGACTCCGAACGTCTCGAAGTGATATTCTATATAAATTGTATCATTGCACTCCTTGGAATCATAGCCACCGTGAACGGACGGACAGCAACAACAGGTGTCAATGAAGTCAATATTTATTCCTTGCTTGCAATTATTGGCATCACTGTCATCGGCAGTATTCTGGGATTACTACTATTTCGCAAAAATCAAAATAAACACAATAATCAGTTATGAATGTAATTTCAAATATCCTCTACTGGATTTCGACAGGACTACTCGTGCCTGTCATCGTGTTACTCATCTATTTCTTCATTAGGTCAATAATCCTCATTGGTGGATTCTTCGGACAGTATATGGCTGAAAAGAAGACCGCAGCAATGTTGGACGAAAAGGTGAAGGAGATTAATCCTTCTAACATCAGCGAATATCTTGCGTCTTTTTCAGACAAGAAAGGAATTTTGGTCCTTGACTATCTGAATGAAATTTATAAATCTGCAGATAGTCCAGCGAGATTGGATATGCTCGTCTCTGAGTACGAGCTTGCAGCTGAGAAAAACATCGCGACCTCAAAGATTCTGACAAAAATGGGACCGATACTTGGACTTATGGGAACTCTAATACCTATGGGACCGGCTCTCGTGGGTCTCGCTACAGGCGATATAGCTTCGATGGCATATAATATGCAGGTCGCTTTTGCCACGACAGTCGTCGGTCTTGTGGTTAGTGCTATCGGATTCATTACACAACAGGCTAAGGAACGGTGGGCGTTGCATAACCTGATGATACTTGACTTCATTGTACAGACACTCAAAGATAAAAAATGATGGCACGGAGACGTTCAATACTTCGGCGCGGAGAGGATTCCGATCCTATGAGCGTTGTGAGCAACTTGTTTGATGTGGCAATGGTGTTTGCGGTTGCACTGATGGTTGCTCTTGTAAGTCGATACAATATGACCGAAATGTTTTCTCAGGAGGATTTTACAATGGTGAAAAATCCCGGTAAGGAGAATATGGAAATAATTACAAAAGAAGGCGAAAAAATAAATCGTTATACACCTTCCGATGATCAAAACTCGTCCGGGAATAAAGGAAAGCGTGTGGGAACAGCTTACGAACTCGAAAACGGAGATATTATTTACGTACCTGAATAACAGAGCAGACAGATTTTGTTTTGACAAAATCTGTCTGCTCTGTTAAAATATTGCCAGTCTCTACAAATGTGGTTTGACAATTACTTTGACTGTTCAAATAGCCAATCGCATACGGGCGAAAGCCGATATGCAAAGTTGAATGAAGCCATGTGCACCATACCCTTGCCATCTTTCGGCAGCACGGTGTTTCCTTCAAATGTTATGAAGTTTCGAGGCTTACCTTTGCTGAGCAACGCAGCAGCGAGAGAGTCCTGTTCTGCTTGCGGAAGACGTGCGCTCCACGTGGCTTCTGCAAATGAAGCGTTCTCTTTTTTCAAGAGGGCTTTAAGTTGATTTGCGCCTCCGGTAGCTTCCTTGTCTCCTCCGGCAGTGATATAGACAAATTTCTTATCCTTGAAACCATCCATCTTTGCGACGTCCCACTGGCAGCTCACAAACATTGAGGCGGCAAAAACGTCAGGATATTTGATATTAAAATAGAGCGACATCATTCCACCCATTGATTGCCCTGTAGTATAGAGGCGGTTTGTGTCGACCTGCTCTCGTCCGGCAATATCACGGAGAAGTTCGATTGTCTCGTCAACTTCGGGCATGGTCTGCCACTTATTGTCAACGGTAATATATGAATACTGCGGGACAAGTACGTAAGCAGGGTGTTTAGCCTGAAACTCAGGGGCAGCCCACACAAGACCGCCATAACCCTGGATCAACGGAGTGAGAGGGTCGGGACCCGGAGTGCTCGCGTCAGCCATAAACAAGACTAGAGGATATTTCTTTCCCGCCTCAATGTTTTTCGGCGTAAAAAGATTATACTGAAGCGAGTCTCCTTTTTCATTAACAAAAACATATTGCTTAAAGGAGGGAACGGTCTCATCAATAAGAGCCTGTAACTCCGGAGATGGAGTGGGTCTATGTCCGCCTCCCATTCCGGGACCTCCCAATTTGGGTCCTCCTGTGGGTGCTTGTTGAGTTTTCTCCTCTGGCTGCGTTGTTTTCTCGCTTTTTGTGGAACATCCTGTTGCTAAGAGCATTGATAAGATTCCACCGAGTAATAAAATTCTTTTCATATTATGTAATTTACCGGTTAAGTAGATACCAGTCTCGGAACATGAAAAAAATCACTTAGCGTACAGGTATATGATAACAACGGTTTTTCTAACGTAATTGTTTAAACATATTAGAATGGAAATTTAGAAATAGACAGACCAAACTTCTTTAGTCATAAGACTTTTCAGTCTTCAATATCGGAATAATGGAATACAAA
>CAMWLB010000077.1 GCA_947174985.1 uncultured Lachnospiraceae bacterium
TCTGTTTGTATTCATCTTTCCCAGTCAGACGGGAATCTCGGATTACATTTGAGGTTTGCCATTATTGGGATTGACAACCAGTACAATCTATTGTACAAAAGCATAACATCACCAAAGTACCAACTCATTTGAATAAGAATCGGCGTATTTTGCTCTGATAATCCCTTCCCACCCTTGCAGAATTCCCCCACATCATATAAAATGTATCTTGCGTCCAGCGAAAAGACGACATACTGCAACGGAGTTTTTATATGATGGAAATGACTGAAATTATTGCCAGAAGACAATTTTACCCTGCATACATATGGCTGGATACCGCTTTCCTAGTTATATTGGCGGGGCTTCTGCTTTGGAAAAAGAAATACGCCACGGTGCTGGTGGGGCTTGCCGCTGGCGTACTTTATATGGTGGTAGACTATGGTATTTTTCATCTGGTGTGCGGTGCGCGCAGTATCAGCGAGGGACACAGCCTCTTTTTTGTGTTGCTTTGGATGAGCATGAGCTACGGCTTCACCAATTTTGCATGGATTTGGCTGTGGATATCCAAAGACCGCCATCTCTTTGCATGGTCACTGCTCATTCTGCTCTGGTGGTTCTGCTGCCCCATGCTCGCCGAAACCTTTGGCGCCGGCGCGGTCCCCATTGTGATACAGCGCACCACAGGCGCCTATCACGGGTATATGGCATTGATTCTGTTTATCGGCTATCTGGGCGCTGTCCTCTGGAACCTGCAACATGAAAAGCGCAGCGAACAGTTTCCTTTAGGCTGGCTTTTAGCCATCGGCATATTGGTACAGTTTGGCTGGGAAGCAGCGCTTTTGCTCGGCGGTATCCGCAGTGCCGGTTTTACCTCTTATGGTGACAAGCTGATAACACTCATTGTCAATTCCCTTTTGGAAACCAATCTCGGGATGCCTTACGTTTACGCGCTCTTTCTTTTGTATGCAGGACGGCGCACCGAGCGGCTCAAAAAGCGTCGCAGCCCTTTGCACTTTACCGATGCGCTTAGAGAAAACAATGGATTGCACGTAAACAGAGAGGCAGAAACCAGCGAATTTTATACAAAATAAATCACTCCGTAAGCGTCTCATACACCGCCAGCGTCTGTGCGTCGTCAAAGCCGCTCAGATAGTATACGGTTCCCCCCGCTTCCAACCGGATAAAAATACTGTTTTGGGGATTTAAAAACACCTGACAGCGTCCAACCTCTGCAATGCGGTAGTTTCCCTTCTTCAACTCATCCATGCTCGTGCCGCTCACTCTTTCCAGGCGCGGCAGCTCTTCAAGCAGGGTAATATCCTGTATCGAACCTGCGGGCAGAGAATAATCCACCCTGATTTGGCTCGCTATCAATCTCCCATCTTCCACAGACAGTTTTATCGGTACAAATTCCAGCAGAATCACCCATAAGCAGATGCAGGGCAGGCTCAAAATACCAATACCACCCAGCAGTCCCAACAGGATACCCGTCAGCTTTCCCTTCGGTGTGCCATAATTCATGGTAGTGCCGACTCCCACTCTCTTTTCTACCATTGCATGACCGTCTGCTGGATTGCAGTAGAACAATCCCCAAATCCAGTAATCATCATCATCTGTTTCCACCAACTCTCCATCGGCAAAATATGCCGCGTCCAGTCTCTTTTTCGACTTCACTATCCAAACCAGCAGCACAATTGTCACTATAATATAGACCGCGCTTATCCACCAGAACAGCCCTGTCATCCGCAGTTCCTTATCAAAGGAAAACAAGATTCCGGCAAGATATACCGTATTCAGCCACGCGCAGCTCACCCACAACTTCTTCCACAAATTCTTTTTGGCACGGGCATAATTTAAGTTGACTGCGCTGTCCATGCTGATGACCTGCGTGTTCTGCCGATCCATCCAGACCGCAATCCCACAGAACAAAAACGTAATCGCCGCAAAAGTGCCCGTCATCATGCCAAACACCGGCTCATCCGCTTTTGCAAAATTAACAAGCGAAATAGCAAACAGCACTACGCTGAAAAGGCAAGGCGGCGCAAAATGATACCACTTAACCCTGCGAATTTTGCCCGCACTCTTAATTTCCGCCGCAATCCGGCAGGTACTTTCCTTTTTCCACCCTTTTTCCAGTTTCAATGCTTTCAGCCTTTTGTTTGCCTTGATATAGGGAATAAAAAAGATGAAAATCCCGACTATCAGCCACAGCATCCAAACAGTAAGAAAGATGGAAAACCATGGAATCAACAGCATGGGAAGCGGCAAAAGCATCAACACGGCAAAATCCCGCTTCATTGAGCGGCTGCAGTCTGCTATAATCCGCTCCACCTCCGGCGTCTGCGCGTTCTCTTTTGTCAATCTCACACCGCAGTAGATACCGCGTTTTGGCGCAAGTTCATTTTTTAAAAGGAAAAACATAATTGCGACAAACGGGTAAACACTTATTGTCAAAATTAATCCCATCACATTCATAATTTATACCTCCCATGTCAGAAATATTTTTCACATTCCCTGATAAATTCCTCTTTCGACATGCCGCCTATCTTTGCCTCAGAGATAATACGCTGCAACAGCTCCCGCGACTCGCCCGACAAACTTTTGCCGCCTTCAAATGTTTCCCTGACCCTTGCGCCGTTCCGCTTGTCAGTCAGAATATAGCCCTCCTGCTTCAAGAGCTGATACGCCTTGTTTACCGTCATGGAGTTGATGCCGATTTCCTCCGCCAGCGCCCGAACAGTCGGCAGCTTTTCCCCCGGCTGTAGCCGCCCGTCCGAAATCCCTATCACTATCTGATTCCGTATCTGCTGGTATACCGGCACATCAGAAACGTCGTTTAATATAATTACCATACTGTTCTCTCTCCATCTGTAGTATCAAAAATTTCAAAAAACAATTCTTGTTCTGTATTTGTATTACTTAATATAATACAAATAATACAAAATGTCAAGAGGCAGGGACACGTATTTGTACTTTTTCAAACAACAATGATACAGCCAAAAGGCAAACCTTTCAAATCTCCTCTTATCGGGCTTGTGTACTTATCGAAAATAAACTATAATTATACCAATAAATCAGGTTCTATGGAGGAACGCAGAATGAGGAAATTTGCAGTTTTACTATATCCGGACTTTTCTTTGCAGGAGATAACCTGTCTAACATCAGCACTAACAATATGGTTTGGCGAAAAGATTGATTACATTGCAAGCGAGAATAAGGAATATTACAGCGAAGATGGCTTGCGGGTTATTCCTACCAAAACAACGGCAGATACAAAGATTACAGACTATGATTGCGTGATTTTGCCAGGAACAATTAATCCGTTGCCTGCGTTGTTTGATGACCGGTTAATCGAATTTATTAAGAGCGGAAATGGTTCAGACACCGTTTTCGCGGCAATTTCATCCTCGCCAATTTTATTATCCAAGGCAGGAATTCTAACGGGTAAGAAGTTTACTTCGGGCTTTTTCATGCAGATGGCAGACACTTTTGACTTTGTGGAAAAAGATAACTTCACACACAAAGGAATCGTGGAAGATGGAAACGTCATAACAGGGATTGGTATGTTTTTCAGAGAATTTGCTGAAGCTGTATTGAGAAGATTTGGATACGACATTGGCAACAGCTTCATGCGTGATACCCCAGACGAATACACAGAGGAAGAACTGACCTTCTATTGGTCAGATGATGACTACCAAGAATTTCTGGAGGAATTGAAGGCATACACCACATAGCAGCAACTTCCGGTTTGCCAGACAGTCATTCAAATTGCTTCAATTATTTTCAACACAACACGGAAATGAGGATTCGTATGCCCAGACACAAACAAGAACCACTGATAAAACTGACAGACAAGCAGAAAGACCTTATCAAAGACGAAATCAAGGCATTTTACCTTGACGTGCGGGGAGATGAAATCGGAATCATCGAGCAGGAACAGCTTCTCGACTTATTCGTCGAGCACTTAGCCCCCATTGTGTACAACAAAGCGCTCGACGATGCACAGTATTGGTATAAAAGACAGTTAGAAAATATGGAGTCGGACTATTTTTCCCTGTATCGGAATCTTTAGTGTATGCTAGTCCTCCACCACAATATTGGACAGCCACACGCCCTTTTTCACAAGCACAAAGCCTATCACACATTTTATCAAATCCAGCATCTGACAGCACAGATACAGCGGTACAATCGGAACCGTCGTAAACCGGCTTAAGATGTACGCACACGGGATGCTGGCACACCAGACAAACACGCTGTCAAACAGAAATGTGATGATTGTCCTGCCGCCGGCGCGCAAGGTAAAGTAACAGGCATTTAAAAACGCACACACCGGAATATAGACGGCTACAATTCTGATAAACCATGTGGCAAGCGCCCTTACGGAATCCGTGGTGTTGTACATCATCGGGAAAAGCGGCGCAAGGACTGCCAGCACTGCGCCGACTGCCACGCAGGACATGACTGTAAACGCAATCAGCTTTCTATCCGTATCTTTTGCCTCTTCCATCTTGCCCGCGCCCAAAAGCTGCCCGATGATAATGGATACCGCATTGCCCATGGAAATATAGACCACGCCAAAAAGATTGGAAATGGTAGAGGCAATATTTAATCCCGCTACGGTTTCCAGCCCGCGGATAGAGTAACACTGCATCAACACCGCCATGCCTGCTGCCCACAAAACCTCGTTCAGCATCAGAGGCGTGCCTTTTACCAATATCTTGGACACCAGATTCCCCGGAATATAGAGGCTCTTGTACGCGCCGGTGATAAACGGATACTGTTCTGCGTGCCTATGCGTCCAGACAATCACAATCGTCATCTCCACATATCTTGCCACTACGGTCGCAACCGCCGCTCCCGCAACTCCCATCGCCGGAAATCCAAACATACCGAAAATCAGAACCACATTGAGGCAGAGATTGACAATAACCGCCACAATGCCCGCTTTCATCGGCACCACCGTCTCCCCACATTCCCGCAGCGTGCTGGTATAACACTGTTCCCAGGCAAAGGGCGGCAGCCCAATTAGTATAATCAGCAGATACTGCCTGCCATAATGCAGCGCCGCTTCCAACTGCTCCGCATTTTCCTCCCCATGCAGGTACAGTTTAATCAGCATATCGCCGCCAAACAAAAATAGAAGCGACGCCCCGATGGTAATCACCGCTGCCGCAATCAGCTTAAACCGGAAGGTATGCCTTACCCCGTCCGGCTTGCCGCAGCCGAAAAACTGCGCGCCAAAAATGCCCGCTCCGGATATCGCGCCAAAAATACTCAGATTAAAAACAAAAATAAGCTGGTTCACGATGGCTACGCCGGACATGGGCTCCGTCCCCACGCGCCCCACCATGATATTATCCAGAAGGCTGACAAAATTTGTAATACCGTTCTGTACCATAATCGGCACCACCACCGCCAGCACCATGGCATAAAAGGCTTTATCGCCAATGTATTTCCTGATACCCTTTTGCATCTCCTTTATCTCCTTCAATCATCTATACTCATAGTCCCCCTATTCCAATTCTGCTGTAAACGTTTGAACTTCCTTTCACCCTATTCCCCGCAGTTCGACCCTTGCAACATTTTGCCTTACGATTTGAGCAAACTCTTCCATCTCTTCCTTATCGTAAGCGGTAAATCCTCCCGCAATCACATTTTCATTGTCCTGATATGCCTGCAGAAAGTAAGCTTTCGCGCCCGCAAGCCATTCCCCTATAGCGGCAAAATCCTCTTTCCTGTGCAGCTCCCTCACCACTGTGGTGCGGAATTCATAGGCAATCGGGCTTTTCTTCAGGATTTCCACACTCTCCTCAATACACCCGATATCCAGATTTTCTTTTCCCACCGTCATTGCATAGCGCTCTTTCGTATTCTTGATATCCATTGCCACATAGTCAAGAAGCCCTTTGTACAAAAACTCCTGCAACACCGCCGGTCTGTAGCCGTTGGTGTCCAGCTTCACCAGATAACCCATTTCCTTGATTTTTTCAATAAAGACAGGCAAATCCGGCTGCAGTGTCGGCTCACCGCCGGTGATACACACGCCCGTCAAAATACCCTTCCGCTTTCTTAAAAAAGTCAGGACTTCCTCTTCCGCTATTGTCGTAGGCCCTGCTGTCCCCAGCACCAAATCCCGATTGTGGCAGAAAGGACAGCAAAAATTACAGCCCCCTGTAAAAACAGTGGCTGCCACATGCTCCGGAAAATCCAGCAATGTCGTTTTATTTAACCCGTATGTCTGCATCCTTCTTGCCTCTTTCTCTTTCGGAAGTTATAATACATAATAACACAATAGATGTAAAATGCAAATGAAATATAGGATGAAGGAGTTTCCGCATGATGGAATTACATGAAAAATATATGAGGGAGGCTTTGAGGCAGGCGAGGAAGGCGTATGCGCTTGGGGAGGTGCCGATTGGCTGCGTTATTGTCTGCGGAGGTAAGATTATCGGCAGGGGCTACAACCGGCGCAATACAGATAAGAATACGCTGTCCCACGCGGAGATTACCGCTATCAACAAGGCAAGCAAACATGTGGGGGACTGGCGGCTGGAGGACTGCACGCTCTATGTGACTTTGGAGCCCTGCCAGATGTGCTCCGGCGCCATCGTGCAGGCGCGGATTCCCGAAGTCGTCATCGGCTGCATGAACCCGAAGGCAGGATGTGCCGGTTCCATTTTAAATATTTTACAGATGCCGGAATTTAACCATCAGGTCAATGTTACAAAAGGCGTTTTGGAGGAGGCGTGCAGCGATATGCTCACTACCTTTTTTAAGGAGCTTCGCGTCCGCAACAAACTGGAAAAGGAGATGAAAAAACATGAGGAAACAGACAATCCGTCACAAAATGCATAACCCCCTATGGGTCGTTTTACTGCTGCTTTCCCTGTCATTCTCCGGCTGTGGCACGCAGAAAGAAAAAACCACAGAAAGCCCCGAGACAGAAAAAATCTTCGGCCAGATATTACTGTTTTTACAGGAGGGCTTTCGCCAGCACGATATTTATAAGACCTATGTGGTCTATTTTTCCGCTCCCGACGAGGCTTACACAAACGACGACGGCAATACGGTTATGCACTGTGATTTGCTGCTGGAAGATACGGACAACGATGGAACAAATTCCCTCTATTGGTATGAAAATCTTGACTACACCTTTGATGAGGAATCCGGCTGGTATACCTTTACATGGCAGTACGGACCTGTGATGACACAGGATGATTCTTTCGCCTATGATGCCGATTCCTCTCACGTAGAAGAACTGTTGAAGAACTGCATTTATGAAACCACGCTTTCTTTGGACACTGTCGTTGAAGCACCGATACGATATTATGCACCTTCCGGTCCTTTTATCTTTGACAGCTTTTTTGCCACAATCTCTCCTTTTTCACAAAGTAAGACAATCTCAGATGCGCTTTATACCTATCAGGACGACCGAATGGGCGTTTCCGTTATCATCCATTACCCTGCTTTGCGTGTTTCGGATTCCGACTTGACAAAAACTCTGAATGCACGAATTCGTGACGCCTTTTTCTACGGTTATAACTGGAACGAAGAACCCAACCTGCTTACGCCGGAAAAAGAGATACTCACCTCCATTGAGCGAGACTATCTTATCACCAGAGAGGACGCACAATACTTTTCTGTGCGTATCTCCGAATATAATGAAGTCCGCCGCTCCGCAGGTCCCAACGAATGGGAAACAGGCCTTACGCTTTCTCTGGAAACAGGAGAGGCGCTTACACTCCGCGATATCGTTGGCGAAAAATATACCGTAAGACAGCTTCTTAACAGTGGAACTTTCCATTGCATGTGGGGTGACTTGAGCGACTATCTTGATGAGGAATGGATGGCTGAAGCCGATGGGGAATGGATGGCTGAAATCGCAGAGCACTATCAATACTGGGAATTAGAAGACTTCGATACAGACTTTTATCTCACGGGTGACAGCCTTGGACTTATCGTCACCGTATTTGATAGTGATGAATATATCTGTATCGAAGCCAAATTAAGTGATTTAGGGCTGGAGGAATGGATTGCTTATTAATGTATATCTGCAAATTGAACCGTTTGGGCTATTTCTATTACCGCTTCTTTCGTAAACAAATCAGCTCTCAGACGAAGGTTATAGCAGTAAAAGTCCGACTCCTGTGCAAAATATACGCTATAATACTGTGTGGACTCTCCATTTTCCTCCTCTACCGACATTACTGTGAGTAATGCCGGACATTGCTCTATGGAAAGCCTCTCTTTCTCACTGTGGTAAATATTATTGTCATAGTGCGCAACCGCCAGCATTTCTCCCGAAACAATGCTTGGGCTTACCCTGTCTCCATTTAAAATATAAATTCCGCCGCATGGCACAGTGCCACTTTCATCAACAAACGTCAGGCTGCAGCCGCCAAAATGACCCGCATACAGGTCATAGTCCTCTACCAGAATTTCTTCCGGAAACGCAAAGGTCAAATAGTCTTCCATCAACACTTCATTGCAAAGCAAATGCTCTATATTGCCCGTGCGAATATCAATACTGAGCATAGTCTGCATGTCTACCAGCCGCACAAATCCTAATTGCCCGTCTTGTCTAGTTGAAAAATCCAGTCGATATTCCTTATTTTCTTCCAGAACCGTATAATAATAATGTTTTTCAGAAATCCCTGACAGGGAGGATTCCTGCAGTCCTTCCCACACAAGCAGGTCCTGCAAATAAAGCTCCTCTTTTTCGGCAAGCAGCTTTATCTTATCCATCGTCAGTTCTTCTTTTACGATTTCTTCCTGCTCATTCTCTGTTTCTGTTTCGACCGACAACACATTGTCTGCTGTTTCCGTTTTCCCCATCTTTTCCATGTTTTCTGTCTGTGCAGCGCACCCTGTGCAAAACAGCAGGAACACAAGAAAAATGTACAATTTTTTCACATTGACCCCCTATCCGACAAACGCTTCCTATTAATTTAACTTGCTACTCCTCCGGCAGATAGGTAGGCGCCGTCTTAGGGCTTTTGCCTTTGATAACATTGTGATAATATGCGTAGGTCATGGCAGTATCGGATTTCAGCACATCGCAGTCAAGCACCTTGCCCAGAAAGACAGTATGCGTCTCCGTTTCCATCTTATCGATAACCTCGCAGACAATGTACGCGCAGGCATCCGACAGCACAGGCATATAGCTCTTTACTTGATGCGCCACGCCATCAAATTTGTCACAGTCCCTTCCGCTACGGAAGCCAAAGGTGCCGATAAGGGAAGGTTCTGAATGTTCACCCAACACGGATACGGCAAATTTTCCGGTATCCTGTATGCAGGCGTTCGTGTAATTGTCGTGGTTGATGCTGACCGCCACGGTTGCAGGCTCAGACGTAATCTGCATCACACTGTTTGCCGTGCAGCCTGTCGCCCTCCCTTTATCCCATGTGCTGATAACATATACGCCATAAGAAAGATTCCTAAATGCATTTTTATTCATATTTTCTCCATTCTGCCACATAAGCGCGTTTTGTTTTATTTTTCAGTATACCCATTTTATCAAGACATCTTACCAATCCGAGTCCCAGTCATAGTCAAAGTCCCAGTCATAGTCTCCGTAATCAGAATCCCAGCCAGAATCCCAATCATAGTCATCATCCGAATCATCATCATAATCCCAATGATAGGTATTGGAATTATAACCAGAGTTATAGCTACCGGAACTATAACTGCTTGAACTATAGCCTTGTACAGCTCGACCGATATCTCCTATGCAGGACGGGAACGCTGCTGTCATAGCGATAATGATAATAATGATAGCTATGACGCTTATCACAGAACCCCCGCTTGTATTGTTCGGTCTATTATACCCATTGGCGTTATAATGACTGCTTTGCTCTCCGGAATATCCGCTGTAAGAAGCCGCCCTGCTGTTGCTGCCTGGCGCCCGCTTTGCAGCATCAGCCATAGCCATCATTTCTTTTATCTTAAGATATACCTCATTTACCGCATAAGCTTCATCTGAACCCTGGTACCGTATCGCTCTCGTTCCATCAGACTTATTCTTATAAACAATAACATCCGGACCCTCTCTGTATATTCCTATACATTTGGGACTATGATGATTATCGCCTATGTACACCCTCATCTCAGCAAGCGGTACGTTGTATTGCTCCGCCCACTGCTTCAACTCTTCAATGGTCTTAGGCACACCATTTGAAAATCTGTGGTTACCCACAGCCGTATTGGCGCCTCCACAATAAGGACAGCTGGGTTCCGTGTCCTCAAAATAGTTGTCGCAAAACTCACATTTTACTTTCATTCTTGCTCCCGTCTGCACGCTTCAGCGCGTGCAAATCAATGAAAAATATATCTCCTGCGTTGATTATAATTCACAACTCTTCTTTGTGTCAACTTTGTCAGCCAATAAAAAAATTTCATTATTTTTTGTCAATTCTTGTCAACTTTTTCAGATTTGCAGCGCTCTATATAACAGCAACTATGATTTACGATAATTCCATATACAGAAAGGATACTTAGAACATGGCGTTATTTGATAAAAATCCAAAAGAGCAGCCTCATTCGGGGATTCTCGGCTCATTTTCCGTTGATACGATTAAATGGGAGCCGGAAAGTGACCGTGAAGCCGGAATCATTGTGCATAAGCACATCTATGAAGATTTTCCCAATGGCTCCTATCTGATTGTAGGCGCCTCACAGATGGCGGTCTTTACAAATAATATGTCAGCAGAAGGTTCTTTAGATGCGGATGGTTCGGGGCAGGCTCAGGTATCGACGTTTGTCGGCCCCTGTAAGATTAAGCTGGAAACAGGTGACAGCCGCTT
>CAMWLB010000078.1 GCA_947174985.1 uncultured Lachnospiraceae bacterium
GTCTCCGTCTTCATCCGTATCACAGGTCAGTGCCTATGCAGGCAGGTCAAGTTCGCCGCAGGTCTCTGCAAGATTCCTACATACCCTCTGGATGTTCTAGCGCTTCACGCTTTTCTTTTCGCAAAGGATCTCCTGCCCCTCCCGGTACTTCCGGTAGTTTTCGCAGTGGACGCACTTCTCATTATAATCTCCCCTGCAGGCGGTCTTTATCAACTTGTCCATGTCATAGGCTTCATAAACCGCTTTCGTTCCCATCAGCTTCATTGCTTGTAAGAACGGCGGCAGATTCGCATACTGGTTCGCACCCGGCACGCATCCAAAAGTCCTACCCGATAAAGCATGGGCAAGGTCACCTTTTAACGGTCCCTCTGTTACAAATACAGTCTTTTCTCCCGGATTTCCCGCCAGATGGACAGGGCTTCCGGAGGATGTACCCATATAATAGTTGGTGCTGGAGAGCCAGATGTACTTCCTGCCGTCATAGGGGTGGTCAAGGCGTATCTGCGCTCCCACGATCAGGCCGTCCATGTTACGGATAGGCACTAGAAAACCAGAGGACTTGTTGGAAAAGTGGATATTCCACTCCCCGTCTTTGTCCTGATAAAATCCCGGAACGCCCTCCACAATGCAGCCTGACTCCAGCAGTTTCTTTGTCAGCTTTTTATAGCCAAACACCGGCGTACTCTTATAGCCGTTTTCTTCGATCTGTCGGTCTGTAAATCCGCGTTTTAATAGATTCTGCCTGTGTGTATCCGCAAGCACCAACATGGAGAGAAACATACTGTATGTCTTATGCCTCACATCATCCGAGGCTGGCACAGCACTGGGAATCTCTGGCTCCTTCGGGGCAATCTCTCTTTTCCTTATCTGATAGGATGGCACCTGTTCATTCCTTCCAAGCGCATCCTTGATCTCCTTGCAGGCAGTCTGGTTATCCAGTCCATATATTTTTCCATACAGGGAGAGCATCCCGCCGCTTTCTCCGCACCGGTTGCATTTGAACACATTCTTTTTAGTATTGAGATTGAGCTTTCCTTTTTTCTCCCCACAGAACGGACAGTCCACATCAAGACTTGCCGCATTTTTATGCCTGACATGCAAGTTTAAGAGGTATGCCACATCCACGATGGAAAATGGAAAATCCTGATACATGGCTTTCCTCCTTTCCGCAGCCCGAAACCAGACTGCCATTTTTAAGGGCAGTACGATAACGCACCGCCCATTTTTGTATTTATAAGTTCTGCCATTTCTTAACTTGCCTGCCCCAGTGCTGCGTCGATAAGAAACTTTGCAGCGGCACGCAAAAGGTTGTCTGGTCCGCCATAGGAGTCCACATACCATTGCAAACTTGCAGGTTTCTCCACAGCTACCTGTCCCAGTGTTTTTCCTTTGTTAAATCCCATAGGAATAACCACAGAAGCGGCACTGTCACGGTTTAACAGGGAATATATCTGCTCTACCGGCATATCCTTTCTGATGGTATTCGCAGTTTGGGGATTCTTTCCGGTTGAGGCACTGTCTGTCCCTTGGCTGACTGGTTGCTGTGCTACCTTTACTGCGGGTGCCTGAGCTATTTCCTGCTGCGACTGATTCTGCGGTGACCTGGCAGGCGTTATTCCAGCATTTACCGCGTCTTCCTACATGGAAAGATATTCCTCTATATCGCACTGTCCAGGAATATTGTCATCCTGTAGAATAGTCTCCCCGCCCATGTTTTTCCCTGAAAGCATTTCACTCTGGTAAGTTTCCTCTATACCATTTCCGCCTGCAAGCATTTGCGGTTCAAAGGGAGCCTCCGTCACTTCCGGGTCAATATCTTCTTCCTTATCTGCAAACTGCAGCCCGAATCCTGCATCCGATAAAGCCCTTCCGACCGCGGCTGTTTCTGCCAGTTCCACGAATTTATTCCCGAACTGCCCGTCCGTAGTCATATATTTTTGCGCCAGTGCATTGGAGATAAAGTTTTCCTCTGCATCATTTCTGTTAAGGTAAACTCTCGCTTCCACAATGGCCACCTGATCCGTTAGCTTCAGGATCTTCTTTACAATCTTGCCCTCGGGATACTTTAAGCGGAACCAAAGCTTACGGAATGCCACATCAAGATAATACTTTCCCATCTGGCCTTCCTGCGGGATGATCCTCATGTATTTTCTGGGATCAAATCCCTCCACTTTATTCAGATTACGGATTTCCTCCACTTCGTCATACATATATGCTGCATTTGCTGTTGTCTCTCCCATTTTTATTCTCCTTTCCTTTCAGGGAAGGGATACATATAATAAGTACCTGCCTCCCCCGCATATTCTTGAATTTTTATTAAGTTTTCAAATTTTATCATACAAGATATTTACACATAAAATTATCAAAGCCATCAAAATCGCTCCAGTCCGCCGTTTCAGACTCATCTTCCACCATGATGTTCCACAGTTCGAGCAGGTCGTTGTCATATACGGACGTATCAGCATCAAGCCCGTGGTGCAGGCAATATGCCGTCCACAAGCAGCGAAGCTGATCCCGATTGACTTCTACGTCGAAACAGCTTTGACGGGTAAACTCTTTCAAGTATTTCATTTCAGCCTCCCGACTGATCTTACCTTGTAAGGATTCGATCATCCGTGCGGCAGTATGATAGCCATCCCGCCGCAATATATCTAAATGAAATTGAACGTCTGCTTGATTTTTCATCTTCAGGCTCCTTCCTGTAATCATTTTCCGTCTATTCATCCGGCCATTCCACTTTTGCTTTGATTTCCTTGCATGTTCCTGATTGGAACACCCAACGCCACTGCTTGCCGTCTTCGCCAATCATCCAGATATAGCTGCCGTCCTGCACATAAGGTGCTATCGACTGAAATACCATAAAATCATTGCCAAGCTTTTCACCTATAAATTCCAGTTCTGTAATGTTCCCATCTGAATCTAACTGAAAATAATAGGATTGCTCCTGTGTCATAGCAAAAACACGCCCTGTATACTGTGTCGGTACAAAAAATTTGCTTTCTTTCATTTCAATATAGTATCCCATTTTTAGTCTCCTTTTCTTTTAAGTATTTTCTAAAGTGCAGATATGAAATTCAGAACATTGTTATGATACCTGTTCCATACTCAGCATGAGTTGCCCGTCTGCACCTTCCGTTAGCTCCATGTCCCAGAGAAGACTGCTTGTAGCATCTGCCACATTTTCATTACAGCCTGCCTCCATATGATCCGACGGCTCCCTTTCTTCCTGCCCCGGCATGAAACGCCATCTATTCAGGAAAAAGAAGGGTGTATACCATGCCTCGTTATCCGGATGCAAAAACGGTTTCATAAGGCTGTCCCCGATGATAACAATGGCGGGACACCCCAACAGGGATAACTGTATGTAGCACATCATGGCTGCCGTGCGGTCAATATCCTGTGCAACGAATAGAACCTGCTTCTGGTAATTGATGTCGTGCTTTTTTGCCACATTTGCAAAGGCAATGAGCATTGCATCTGCACCACAGGCTGGATCATTCACGCTGATATATCCCTTTTCTTTAAGCTGCTCCTCTTTTTCGTCTCCTGCAAACTGCAGCTCAGACATGAAATGGCAGATATGGTAAGGCGTAAAAAACTGCCCTTTCTGTTCCTGATGCAGCCCCAGGTGATGGTACATGCTGCCTAAAAAGTCCTGCTCCGGATTTTCCTCCAGCGCCAGCACCACGAGCTCCAGCATTTTAGGAAAAACTTCTTGGTCTTCCTTTTGGTAGCTGCTGATAATAGAAAGATACAGCTTTTCCCGTTCCTCTTTTTCTGGTACTGGCATTACATTAGCAACGGATATTGCTGACAGGCTTAGGAAATCGTTCCATATCTGCCACTTGGAATAGCGGAATGCAAAACGGTTCATTAAGGCACAGAACTCCTTTTTGTAATCTTTTTTCTCCATACCGTAGCCCCCTATCCGGCAAGCTGGCTGACACGAATTTCAAAATCCGCATCTGTGCTTCCCTCCCTCACGATAATGCTGTCCTTTCTAACGCCTATGATCTTCAGTCCGTTAAACGCAACAGCATCTTCGATATTAGAAATGAGCTTTTCCTTCCCCATAAATTCATCCTGACATTTACAGCTCTTGCATCCGCACTCTGAAAGTGTGCAGCGGTACTGCCGACCAACTTCCGGTATGGATATATACGGATCACATACATTGTATCCATGCTTATTGAGTACAGTCACGGCGCCCGCAAATACCTCTCTGAGAATTTCAATATTCCACGGGAATTTTTCCTCCACCTCAGCCGTACTTATTTCCAAAAGCTGCATCAGATACCAATACGTCTGCGTATCAATCCAGTTTACCCTTTCTGTCATTTTCGGGTTCATTTCCACTTCCTCTGCTACTATTTCTTCTGTTTTTTTCTCCATATTCTCCATTTTCACTGCTCCTTTCAAAATCTTCCGCCTATAAGTTAATTACTTCCTGACAGCATCCATTGTTTTCAGGCTGTTTTCCTTTTTCATCCAGTTGCCTGTTGTATTCCCTTATGACGCGCTCCCCAAGACGGGTATTACGTTTGTCACATTCCGTATTGTGGATAGCAGTACAGACAGCCCGTTTACTGCCAATAATGGCAACCTGTACGCCAGCTCTCGTTACTGCAGTATAAAAGATATTTCGCCGCAGCATTTTATAAAACATGGGCAGCCACGGCAGAATCACCATAGGGTACTCACTTTCCTGGCTCTTATGGACTGTTGTGGCATAAGCGTGTTCCACCATTTCCAGTTCCTCGCTTCCATATTCCACCCTGCGTCCATCTGAGAACTCAAGTTCTGCAAGTTCCATGCCATCTTCATCCGCATAAATGTTTTTAATGTATCCGATGTCACCATTACTGATTTGGTTCTTGTTTTTATTATGAATGATTCGATCACCTTGACGAAAAGTTCGTTTGCCGGAACGTATCTCCGGTTTTCCCTCCTCCTTCGGGTTCACCATCTCCCATAATCTTTCATTTAGTGCATTTACACTTGCCTCCCCCGTCTTGCGGTAAGGCGTTAGCACCTGCACCTTATCCATACCAAACGCATCCACGCTGGCACGATACAGTTCCTGCACCTTATCAGCAGCCTCCCTTGCACTTCCGGCAGGGATAAAGGTAAAACCTGCGCCATAATCTAAAGCCGCGTCATTTTCCTGCATCCGTTTAGCATTTGCAATAATTCGGCTACCCTCTGCCTGACGGAAAATCGTGTCAAGCACTGTTACCGGGATAACACCGCACTGTACCAGCTCACGGAACACGTTTCCGGGACCTACACTGGGAAGCTGATCCACATCACCTACCAGCACCAGACGGCTCCCCGTCCGGATATGTGCAAAAAAGATATGTGACAGTCTCATGTCGGACATGGTAAACTCATCTGCAATGATAAAATCTGCCTCAAGCATGCCCTCTGTCTCTTCACTCTCCTCATCGCTGGTAAGCCCAAGTGCGCTGTGCATCGTCATAGCCTCTTGCCATTTCGTGCTTTCCGCCATCCTGCGGCTTGCCCTTCCTGTGGGCGCTGTCAGTAGCACACTGCCGCCGCCCAGCTTCTCATGGACGTAGAGCAGCACCCTTTGTACCGTAGTTTTTCCTGTTCCGGGACCACCAGTAATAATACTAACCGGATGACGGAATGCCTTCCTGACCCCCTCCTCCTGTTTCGGGGAAAGGCTGATGCCCAGATCTTTCTGCGCTTCCGCTAACAGGAAAGTTATATCCTGCTGCTTTTGGTCCGCCAGAAGCAAGGATACCAGCTTCTTTGCTGCGCTACACTCATATCCATACATATTCGCAGGGTAAAGGGCACCGCTTTCATAGTACATTTGTTTTTCCTTTACAAGTTGATAAAGCACCTTGTAGACTGCCATTTCTGTGACGGTTTCCCTATCGTAACCAGCATTGAGTTGCTTATAAACTTTCTTTTGGAACTGCTGCTTATCCTGATACAGATGCCCCTCTTGCATATCCTGTTCCATGCAATATTGGATGCAGCCTGCAATCCGTAGAGGATCGTCAGGCTTTCCCTTGTTCGCCTTTGCAATTTCATCCACGGTCAAAAAACCGAATCCACTAATTTTACATAGCGCGAATGGTTGGTTCTTTACAATATCCAGCGAATCGTTTCCAAATTCCTCATAGATCTTCTGAATCTTTTTGGGCGTTACCTTAAAAGGCGTCAGATAGGCCGCAAGATCACGCAGGGCATGGCTGCTTTGATAAGATAAGAGGATAACATCCAACTTTTTACGGGTAATACCTTTGATCTCCAACAGGCTGTCTGGATAGTGATCCAACACATCAAATGTTCTTGTGCCGAATTTATCCACGATCAATTCCGCCGTCTTCGGCCCGATACCCTTTATCATGCCAGATAACCTTTTATCCCTTCTTTTGTCTGGGGAAGAATCTCCTCATAGCTTTCCACCTGTAACTGCAGTCCGTACTTACTCTTTACCCAGTTTCCAATTAATTCCGTTTCCGTGGTATCAGTATTCGGAAGACCGATACCTGTTGCCGTGAAATGGACGCCTTCTCCTTTATAACGGGTGTCCTTTGCCGCTTCCGGTACACCCGCATCTTTCGTGTGGTACACGAAGATGCAGAAACCGTTGTCTTTGTTATAAAAAATTTCCTTTACATATCGGCACCTCATCCATTCTCTCCTCCTGTGTTATTTTTGCAAATGTGATTCCGCCTGCATACTCGACCAGAGCATAAGCAGGGATATTCAGTTCTCTCGCCATTTTAATCTCGCCCTTCATACCGCTGCTGATTCGGCTTCCGCATACAATTATGGCT
The DNA here is from genome assembly GCA_947174985.1 of uncultured Lachnospiraceae bacterium. Classification (GTDB taxonomy): domain Bacteria; phylum Bacillota; class Clostridia; order Lachnospirales; family Lachnospiraceae; genus Acetatifactor. The sequence goes on from CAMWLB010000078.1 coordinate 6,816, forward strand.
TTGCTCAATCTCAGCACGGAAAGGCCAAAGTCAAGCGCAGCTTCCCGCTCCTCTGGGACGTTATCATCCAGATATTCCGGAAGGAAACTGTGGGGCGCAATTGCCCTGCATCCGATAAAATTGGACACAAGATTTGCATAATATGATGCTTTCTCCATGTTCTTCCGTATTCCTTGCTCTGTCGGAGCCGACAGAGGGGAACAAATATATACAAGATCCTTTTTCTTCATTTAAGCTGCTCCTTTCACTTTAACGGAAAACCTCCGGCTCTCCGTTGTATTCACATAATCGTCGTAGACATCTGGATGCTGCACCTTTAAGCGCTCCAGTCCTTTTTTGTCAATGCCTGTGCGATAAGCAGGATTATAGGAAAGTACATACTGTTGGTTGCCGTCTGTAAGGATTGCCGTACAGCTTGTACCCATTTTCTCCACAATCTCCGCATAGGTTTCTTTCATCTTTTCATCCAGTTTTTTTGCCTCTCCTTCATGCTGTGCCTTCTGCTCTTTCAGCTCCAGATACTGCTTGATGCTGGCAAGATATTTTCGGTCAAGCTTTATCAGCTCCGCATCCTTATCTGCCGGACCACAATGTTTCCGTATGCTCTCCAGCACAAGGTCAGGTTTTTCAGTATAGGGCGGTTCTATGCCTTTCTCCACATTCTCCTTCCAGAAAAACTCCTCCTCCGCAATCAGGTCTTCCTCAATATCAAGGTCACGCTCCATGTAACGGATAATAAACTCATTCTCGTTGTTCCCGTAGAGACAGGCAAAGTACATCTTGTCGATGTTCATTACAGACATATAATGTCTTCCCTGATATTCATAATTGACCGGTGTAGAATCATTCGCCCACTTATCCTGGCAGTTGTAATTGGTAGTCTTGCACTCAAGGATACCTTTACTTCCATCGGGGAAGTCTATAAAGAAATCCACGTCTGCAAGCATAAATGGATAAAGCGGATGGCGGAACATCTTCCGGATAGGATATACCTTTAAGCCCGTTTTTCTGGAGAATATCTCTGCTACAAGATCCTCCAGTCTGTGTCCCACTTCCTTTGCCACCCAGTTGCTCTCGTCTTCATCCATGACTGCCTGTATTCCTCGCTTATCATAGTAGAGATCACGTTTCGTACAAAACGGCGACATTCCCATGATAGCTGCGGCGTCGCTCCCGCCAATTCCCTTGCGGCGGTAAGATAACCAGTCCTCCCTGCTCAAATTCTCTGTGTCTACAAACACCTCTGCGTTATAATTCATATCAAGTCCCATTATTTTCCTCACTTTCTGCCGTCTGCTACGGCTATACTGTGAACAGAAAAAGAGAAGGCTTGAATCCTTCTCTTCCTGTCCTTTTAACTATTCTGTTACGTTCTGTAATTTCCGCCGAATCCTTTACAGTGGTGCTCCTTTCCTGTAAATGGAAACTTCTTGCTTTACCCTGTCATACAGATAGATGCTGTTGGAAAGCCATTCCTCCTTCGGAACACTGTCCATATTGATCTCCCATACATCATCTGTATTGATACAGTCTTCATTACCGTCCTTTACCGGGATAATGATCAGTTCATTGATACAGCTATGATAAATGTTCAGGTCACACCCTTTGGAATTCGCCAGTTGCTGTAAAAAGGAAAGATCCAGCATACAAGCTGCACCAAAGAGGTGCTTACGGTTGGACTCCATATACATCTCTACTTTTGGATTGATTTCCTTTTCGATTTCAGCAATGGCTGCCCTAACTTTTTCGTCGTCTTCCGTCCGGGCGATTTCCTTGAGAAGACTGGACATGTCAATGGCAAAACATTCATCTTTGATCTGAAGGTTTTCCATGCCGATCCTGTATAAATCTCCTTCCGCAACATTCCATCTCTCCATCAGTTCGTTTGAAACGATAATAGATACATTTCCTTCTGCTATCGTTACATCTATATCGAGATAGTAAGTGACAGCAAGATCAAGAAATCTTCTGTGTGGAACATTCTTCAGTTCTGTGGGATTAGCATCATAATTTATGAGCCGTATCCTTACCTTATCCCTCATCCTGTCAAAGTCATCAATATCATCTACTATTTTGGAGGAAATTTCTCCTTTGTGGCATTGCTGTATCAGTTCATCAGCAATTTTTTCCAGCTCCATCAGTCCTATTTCATACAAAAGGATATACTCATCCACATACACCACAGTGCCTATGATCTCATCTCTTTTTCGGATACAGATACCGTGCACGGTGAGATTATTATTCTTCAGCTTGTCTTTGGGAAATATATAGTACCCGTTCCCAAGCTTTTTCTCCAGTTCCTTTATAACCTCTTTTCTAAAAACTTCCACTCCATTTTCCTCCTTCTTACCATTTGTAAACGCCCGGTATATCATATTCTGTCCAATTAACAGACAATGCTCTGGCAATGGTTTCTTCCATCCGCGTAATCCGGCTTCCTTCCTCCCCTTCGCAGGCAAGCATATAAAGGATCTCCGAAATACCGAAATAGATTTCATGTGCAGTACAGGGATCTTCCCCGTACTGTGCCACAAACAAGTCAACTGCCTCTGCTTCATATTTCCGCGGAATGCCCAGTTTGTCCATGACGCCTTTCATGCAGTTTACGGGATTAACGATTTCAATCCCCAACAACCTTGCAAGATTCCCGATGGCAAGCTGGTACTTTCCGTACAGCAGCTTCAGATGGGCGTCAAATTCAGCAATCCGTGTACCGTTGCGGTGTCCGAGCCGTAGGGGACTGCCTAAATTGATGGTGATATTCTCACTTCCCGATACCAGCATGGGAAATATATTAGCTCCACCAGAACCGGTATCTGAAGTTGTGATCCTTACCACGGGCTTCATCTCATCCGTTGTCTTTCCATGCAGTGCCAGCTCCTTTTTATATGCATCCAGCAGGCTATCCTCCCCAGAAAGTTCCCAGAGTGCGGATGCCATATCATGCTCATAAAAGCCGGCAAGATAACGGCAGCCTTTGAAGTTCTTTGTCAGATAATCCACCGAATGCAGGAATACCTGTTCCATGTCAAGCACGGCATAGTCATGGCAGTCGCCTCCCAGTACAGCGGAGACCTTACCTTCCGAAATACGCAGAAGAGCCTCTCCTTTTGCCACCTTCAAGCAGTCATTCAAGATTCGCGCATATACGCTTTTTTCAACCCTGCGGAGTCCCGCTCCAGAGATGCCAGCGCGGTCAAGGATGCTCTTGATTGCGCAGTCCCTGACAGGATAATACTGGTTCTTTACTTTCAAGAGAAGTCCCGTATTGATTACGGTATCTGTTATGATGTCTTCATCCAGCCCCTCATCTGCATACTTCTCCTTCAGTTCTTCCTCCACCTTGCTCCCGCTGGTTATTGCCACAAGACGTAGGTTTTTGGAAGTTTTCCTTTCCCGGAATGAATTTCTCCCAATGCGTTTTAAGCAATCTAGGAAATCCTCCTGATTCTGGAATACGCCACGATAGCCGTCGGCAAATACTCTTGTTTCACTCATTCTTTTTTCCATCTTTCTTTTTTCTCTCCAATTTTGGAGGCATCTTTATCCAGCCGCTTATGCGGACAAGCCTTCATGGGCATTTCTGGCAATAAAAAAGGAATGGTCCTCTAAGGGTTTCCATTCCATACTGCGTGTGGTAATCCACAAATCTGTTTTGTTCCTAGCAGTTATATCGCATTCCATAGAAACAAAAAAGTGCCAAAAGACTGCCACGCTTATACATGGTATCTCTGACACTCATTACAATCTTAAACAACGTATGCTCCAGCTCTCATCCATACGGACCACGCCAGAACCTGCAGTTCAAGAAAAATATGGATATACCATTTTTCCTGTTTTTTACTGACAGGCATCGCATAAAAATCAATTACGGGATAATCTTAGCACAACATATTGTATTCTGTCAACTTAATAATACTATATCTTCTAC
>CAMWLB010000079.1 GCA_947174985.1 uncultured Lachnospiraceae bacterium
CTCTGTAGACTGAGTAATTCTTTATTCATGTTTTTGGAAATGTGGAGTTGGCAGACAGTCTGGTGCGCCATGTGGCGACGTCGGTGAGCGGCAGGGGAAACGGGCTGTTCTTAGCAGAGGAGACGGATATTTTACTGAAGGAAGCAAAAGTGCCGGCGGCAGCGGTGCTGGTTGGGTATATCAGCAATCAGCAGGAAAGTATTCTGCTGCAGCGGGAGGATTACAGGGACAGGATTGCCAATGGATTGTATCTGGCTATTCTGGCGGCATATGAAGAGTAGCAGATACGCGGAAAGGAAATATAAGTGATGGAACAGAAGATAATTTTTGCTACCGGTAATAAAGGAAAAATGAAAGAAGTGAGCCGGATTCTGGAGGATTTGGGGCTTGAGGTGGTTTCCATGCGTGATGCGGGCATAAGCATGGAGATAGAAGAGAACGGCTCCAGCTATGAGGAAAACGCTCTACTGAAGGCGAGGGCAGTTGCGGGCTGCGCGGAAGGAAACTGCATTGTCCTTGCTGATGATTCCGGACTGGAAATCGACTATCTGAATCGGGAGCCCGGGATTTATTCAGCGAGATATCTTGGGGAAGACACTTCTTACAGGGAGAAGAATCACAACCTGATTGAGAGGCTTGCAGGCGTGCCTGATGAAAAGAGGACAGCGAGATTTGTCTGCGCCATTGCCGCAGTGCTGCCGGATGGAAGGGAATTGACAACCCTGGGAGTGATAGAGGGCAGAATCGGTTATGAAGAGAAGGGAAGCGGCGGCTTCGGCTATGATCCGATATTTTTCGTGCCGGAGTACGGCAGGACAACGGCGGAGCTTACAGAAGAGGAAAAGAATGCAGTCAGTCACAGAGGCAGGGCGCTTGAAGCGATGAAGGTCGAATTGCGAAAAAATATGATGGTGGACTGAAAATGAAGGTACTGATTGTAAGCGACACGCATAAAAGGAACGACAATTTTTTTCGTGTGCTGGAGAAAACTTCTCCGGTAGATATGGTTATTCATTGTGGGGATATTGAGGGAAGCGAATATGCGATTGCAGAAGGCGCGGGCTGTTCGGTTGAGATGGTGGCAGGAAACAATGATTTTTTTACCACGCTGCCTATGGAGCGGGAGTTTGAACTCGGAAAATACCACGTGTGGGTAACGCACGGACACAATTATTATGTGTCCATGGGGAACGAGCACTTGAAGCAGGAGGCAAGGATACGCGGGGTGGATATTGTGTTTTATGGGCATACACACAGACCGCTGCTGGATTTGAACGATGATGTAATCGCAATCAATCCGGGGAGTCTCTCCTATCCGCGTCAGGACGGACGCAGGCCCTCTTATGTGCTGATGGATATAGATAGGTTTGGGGAAGCGCATTTTACTTTAAGATTTTTGTAGGAGGAAAGGGAATGAGAACGATGGAAGGTAAAAGGAGACTGACGGACATGGCACGAATCAACAAGGCGGCGATTCTGTGCCACGGAGGGATAGACAGCGTGATTACGCTTGCTTATCTGTTGGAGGTTATCAAAGGAAGCCGTGGGATATTGTATTTTCTGCTGATTGCCTCACTTGCCATGGTGCCGGTCATTGCGGAAGCTGTACTGTACAGGGCAAATAAAGAGAGCGGGGTAATTAAACATGTGATGGCATGTGGATATCTTGCGCTGTATGCGGTCGCTATTTTTACGACGAACAGTATATTGCCATTTACCTATATTATTCCGATGATGGTGGTGATTACTTTGTATTCCGACCAAAAATATTGTCTGACTATCGGTGTGGCAGCGCTGCTTCTTAATATCGGCGATGTGGCACGCCAGGCAATGACGGTGGGATATGCGAAGGAAGAGCTTCCGGATGTGGAAATCCGGCTTCTGCTGTTAACCATAATAGTCATTTATGTGGTTATTACTACCCGCGTTATCCAGGTTATCAATGAAAATAAGCGTCAGGAGCTGGAAGGCGAAAAGGGAAAAATTGAAAAGATGCTGCAGGAAATCATGCGGCTTTCGGGTGAATTGTCCGTGGGGATTGAACAGGTAGACCAATACATGGGCAGACTGGACAGGTCAACAGAGGAAATGGGAAGTGCGATGGAGGAAGTCAACAGCGGTACGGCAGAAACGGCTGACTCGGTGCAGAACCAGCTTGTCCGGACAGAGGAAATTCAAAAGCTGATTGAAAGCGTGCGTGAAATCGGCGAACATATCACAAGCGGCATGGAAAAAGCAACCGTGGAGGTTACGGCGGGCATCGCGAATATGCAGGAGCTGATGCAGCAATCGGAGAAATCAAAGGAGGCAAATGCCAAAGTAGTTGGTCTGATGGATGAATTGCAGGAGCAGGCAGCCAAGATGAATGACATTATTTCTATGATTACCAATGTTGCCAACAGTACCGGTATGCTTGCTTTAAACGCGAGCATAGAGGCGGCGCGCGCAGGTGATGCGGGACGGGGCTTTGCGGTAGTGGCAACGCAGGTTACGGATTTGTCCGAGCAGACGAAGCAGGCAGCGGTAAATATTACGACATTGATTCGGACTGTCACAGGTGAATTGCAGCAGGTTACGGAGGCAGTTGATATATTAGAAGAAAATACGAAGGCACAGGACGAGAAATCCGTACAGCTTAACAAGAGCCTGCAGGTAATCACAGAGATGACCAAGGACATAGCGGAAAAGACGAAGAGCATGGAGCAGATGATTGCTGACCTTTCTGTGGCAAACGGGGATATTGTGCAGAACATCCAAACGATTTCGGCAATCACGGAAGAAGTTACGGCACATTCCAGTGAGACGATGAGCGCCTGCCATGACAACAGGCAGATTGTGAGCGAAGTAGGCAAGGTGGCGGCTAAGCTGAACGAGAATGCACAGGAATTGAAGCAGGCACAGGAGCATGCGTAAATTGATAAGAATGATTGACATAAAAGAAATGGTATTATATAATAAGTCTTGCATTATATGATATCTGTCGGGGTGTGGCTCAGTTTGGCTAGAGCGCCTGGTTTGGGACCAGGAGGTCGCAGGTTCGAATCCTGTCACCCCGACTATGTTATAAGAGCCGTAAATACAAGGTTTTTTAGTAAAATAAGTATTTACGGCTCTTATATTCCTTTTTTTACTCTTTATATAAGTACCATACCAAAGAAAATAATTTTATTTGTTGTCATAGAATTTGGCATAGCAAAGTTTAATAAAAAAGAGTATTGCACAGTTTCTCGGCCGCTTTCCTCATAGCTTGCTCTTCTTTCTCCATTATTGTTTCATCACATGGCCCGTCTTCCACCCGCCCCTTTTTAGCTTTTTACGCTCTACTTCTACTCCACTTCCACGGCAAAAAGTAGAGTGCATAGAGTATAAAATATGTAAGAACTTTTAATAAAATGTTGAAGCGGATAAATACTCAAGGTATAATCTTGAATGATAAATGGTATCATCAGGAGGGACCAAATGGGAAGAAAAGTTTTGTTGATTGGTGGTAATGGCTTAGTAGGTCAAGCAATTGCTAAGAGTTTGGGAGACGATTTTCAAATTATACCCACAGCTGGACACCATGTCCTAGAAAACGGATATCAATTGGCGGTGGAAGAACCGAATAAACTGATGGAAATTTTATTACAAGAAAACCCAGAAATTGTAATTTCTTCTATTAGAGGAAATTACCAGGATCAAATAAGATTTCATAAAAAGTTAGCAAATTGGTTGGTTGAAAACAAAAAACGTTTATTGTATATATCTACAGCCAACGTATTTGATGGTAACTTATCTAAACCTTGGACAGAAAATGATTCACCAATTCCAAAATCCGATTATGGAAGTTTTAAACGTGATTGTGAGACTATGCTAGAGAACCTGCTTGGAAACCAGCTGACAATCTTCCGGTTGGCTGCTGTCTGGAGTGTTGATTGTCCAAGGGTTCAACAGTTAAAGTTGCACAGCCGTAATGGAGAACCTCACCAAACTTACCCCAATTACATGATAAATGTAACATTTGCAAAACAGATAGGAGAATACGCAAAATATGTTCTTGCCCATAATTTACATGGAATTTTTCATGTAGGAACCACAGACACAGTTAGTTATTTTTCTTTTGAGCAGATGGTTTGTGAAGTGCTTAAAATTAAGATACCACAATTTGTAACAGAAACAGTGCCCGAAGAAATATTCTTTGCAATACTTCCTACACGAAAAGAAATTCCGAACAATTTACAAATGACAGTTTCAGATGTGTTGTCAGCATTAAAATAATTTGAGCGACAAAAGGGTATTTTGCAAAAAACACTTATACAATTTCTCTAAAAATCAGATGCCCAAACACTCTTTAAGCAGTTCATGAGCCAGTGTTATAGGCTCATTAAAAGACGGAGAGGAAACCAATGTGATGAAAGTTATCATATTAGATATGTATGATGTAATAGTAAAGCAGACGGGAGATGATTTTGTTCCATACGTTCAGCAGATTTTTCCTAATCTCAAGCCGGAAAAAATATACAGACCATGGAATAAAGCCGATATGGGAGAATTATCTTCCTTGGAAGTATGGGCGGCGATAGGCTTTCAGGGGAATTTGGAAATAATCGAAAAGAAATATAAGTTAGCCATCATATCAAATGATTCCAGCAGATGGAGTAAGTATCTGCGTGAGAAATTTAATATAAATCAATATTTTGAGGAGCTTATGAACAGGGTACTATGATTTCGCTAAGACGCATTGAACCGGATAAATGCCTATGCTATAATTATGCCTAAGAAATCGGAATTTTGAGGAGGAACTCTATGAAGTTATTGATCATAAGACATGGCGAAAGTGAAGCGGATATTCTTGATGTTCATGAAGGACGGGCTGATTTTGCGTTGACGGAACGTGGACATTGCCAGGCGGACGCAATGAGCGAATATGTATGTCAAAACTATCAGATTGCAAAGATTTACCACAGTACCCTCAGAAGAGCAAAACAAACCGCCGAGCATTTGGCTTTGAAAACAGGGGCGCCTTTGATTCCGGACGAAAATTTAATGGAATGGAATAATGGATTAATTGCAGGATTGAAGCACAGTGTCGCTGATGAAAAATATCCTAAGATGAACGTGCCGGTACATTCGTCGGTTTATGAGCAGGAGAGTATGCTTACATTCAGATACAGAGCAGAGTATATGCTGTCAAAGCTGATATCAGAAAACGATGACGAAGATACGATAGCGGTTGTTACGCACGGCGGCATGATAAATCAGTTATATCGTGCATTTTTTAAATTGCCTGTTGAGTCAGAATTTGTATTCTGTACGGGTGATGCAGGGATTCATGAATGGTTCGTGAAAGAAAATTCCTGTATATTAATAAGAGCAAATTTTATCCCACACAATATATAGCAACTGGAATTTAATGAGGAGGGTATATGTTTCTGGATACCGGATTTTTAAAGAATGATGAAATACAATTGGTATTGGAGAAAACAGTGGATGGGGATGAAGAAAGAAATTGGGTTCCTGCATATCATTTTTCCATCAGCAGTCTCAATGGAACCAAGATGGGTATGTGTGATTTAAGAATCGGATATAATGACAACCTCTATTATGGCGGACACATTGGATATAGGGTTTTTCCGGAGTATAGGGGAAACCATTATGCAGGTAAGGCCTGCCTGTTACTATTTCAACTTGCCAGAAAGCATAATATGGAATACTTATATATAACTTGTAATCCGGACAATTATGCTTCGAAAAAAACTTGTGAATATGCCGGCGGCAAATTGCTGGAAATAGCAGAGCTTCCGGAAGGGAATGATATGCGTGAGGAAGGTGAGTTTGAAAAATGCATATATGAATTTCAGATTGGTCAATGAGAATCCGTGCTGTAAAGTTTGAGAAATGGTAAGAAAGTATTTGAGGTAAACGATATGGGCATGACAAAAGTGTTTTACATTGTGAAGAAAAACCAGCTTACTTCGGAGAAAATCCGTGAGAAGTTGTCGGGGGCATCTGCATTAGATGACTTGTACTATACTGTATTTTATCAGGAAACGAAAGACTGGTTTCCTGTTTTTGATGAATACTGTTGTGAAGGACGATATAATGCAGATGAAGCGTTTATGGTATCACTGGAAAAAACATTTGGTTCAACGGTGATTGCTTTGTCAACATTTGACAGTGATGCGGCGTTTTTCTCCATCTGTGAAAACGGAGTACTGCACCGTTATGTATGGGCAGATGAAGGTATGCTGGAGGAGTTTGGTTTTGAGGAATATGAGCCTGCAATTCCGACAGAATTAGAAAACTATGTTGAGGGGGAAGCGCTTCAAAAAATATGGGACGAACATTATGTTCTTGCTGAAGATTTTTTGCGGGATATAGCACAACTATTAAACGCCTTTCTAGTATTTGATGAAAATGACGTGGAGGAAGATATAGAAATCATCGATTGCGAATAGAATAAAGGATTTTACAGGAGAATCTGATGAAAAGGTGGAGTTCTATAAGGCATAAGCTGGAGGAGGATTATCTCGCAGAGGCTTTGCGGGGGCGGATTCAATACTTTGCAACAAGCTATAGTTATTCGCCGGATCATGAGGGCAGAGCGGCTATCCGGCTGGATGGAAAAGAAATTTTAAGCGGTAACTATTGGAACCAGTGGTATAAAGCGCATTTGTATCCGCACGACAAGAAATATGAGTACAGAGTGAAATATGAAATGCCTTTTATGGATGATGTTGCCATGGATTTGGGTCTGTTTGACCAACGCTGTTTTTATGAGGCATTTGAAGAATTTGATAAGCAGAGCATTGAAAAAAGTCTTGCCAGTGAAAATCTGCTGATTAAGATATTCGCCTTGCTGGACAGGCGTGTTGGAAAAAGAAGACTGGAGAAAATGAAGGCAGAAATGGAGAACGAGCCGTCTGTCATTCAGATGTTTTATACGATTCGCGTGGAGGCGGAAGACATCGGCTGACGCGGATAAAGATAACGCAGGAGGCTTAAAAATGAAATATCTAAGTACTGATTTTTATGAAAGCTTTAAGTGTATTGGCGGAGCATGTCCATTTACTTGCTGTGCCGGTAATTGGACGATTCCCATTGACAAAGAAACGAAGAAAGAATATGATTCCGTAGATGGAGAGTTTGGTCAGATATTAAGAGAAAATATTCTCTCGGATAATGATTCCTCATTTTGCTTCCGGCTTACAGAAGATGGACGCTGCTCGTTTCTGAGTTCTGAAAATCTCTGCAGAATATATCAGGAGCTGGGTCCCGAAAAACTATGTTATACCTGCCAAATCTATCCACGAATCGTTTTTCAGCGTGGCGATATTTTGTTCCGTACCCTCACGCTTTCCTGCCCGGAAGTATCCCGTATGTTACTGAATAAGACGGAGCCCATTTCTTTTGGCTTTGCAGAAGTTCCTTCTGACGAAGATGACAAACTTTCTATCGATTGGGATTGGTTTAATACGTTAGTATCCTGCTTTGTTTTCAGCGTTAAGTTGATTCAAAACAGAAATTATACGCTATCTGCCAGATTACGCGTATTGCTTATGTTCACTTTTACAATACAGACTCTTTTGAAGGATAACAAGGATATTGCCCCTCTTTTGGAAGCATTTTCGAATCAGGATTATCTGGATGGGCAGCTGTCATCCTTGGAACACTTATCATCCAACGTTCCTGCTATGTTTTCGGCTTTTTTGTATTTTTATCAGAGAACCGGTGCTTCTGTACATCATTTTATCCTTCACTCTTCTGCAAATTTGATGGAAGAATTTATTCATTCAAACGATAAAGAAAAGCATTTAACAGGTATCGTTGAGTCGTTTCATTTACTCCTGAGTACTACATATGATATCCAGTATGAACATTTTTGCGTTTCTTTTCTGCTCCGCAATTATTTTGAAGCGTACAAAAATAAAAAACCGTTTGAAGAGGTAGCAAAATTAGTTTATGCATTGCTGATAGCTCGTGGCTATGCCTTATCATTTTGTTCTATGGGAAAAGGAATATCAACAGAAAATCAAATTTCTCTTTTTTCTCTTATATCAAGACTTTTAGAGCATGACGACAAAAATTTAACAATCATAAAAACTTACTTTGAAAAAAATGGACAAACTGATATTGGTTTTTTGCTGGCGCTGGTTTAAGGAATTTATGCGGACATAGATAAAACTTTGAAAAGAAGTGGGTGATACTTTGAATGCTATAGTTAGCTTTAGTGGGAGAAAAGATGGAAATTGCGATACAATTGCAAAGTATATCTCTGCAAAAGATGACCTGATATTGTTTATGAGAGAGATTTCCACGCAGCCTTGTGCCAACTGTGATTATGAGTGTATGTCCGGACAATGTAAATGGCGCGGTGATGGAATATACTCCTTTTTTGAGAAGTTGTCTTGGGCAGACAGGATATTTTTTATTGTTCCGATGTATTGCGGGAATCCTTCGGCACTGTATTTTATTATGAACGAGCGCTGTCAGGATTATTTTATGCAGAACGAAAACCAATATGAAAAAATAATGGAAAAGTTACATATTATAGGAGTTTACGGGAATGCAAAAGAGTATCCGGACTTTTTGAATTTTTTTGCAAGGCAGTATCATTTTGAAAATGTTGAGAAACATATATTGGGCTTGGAACGTCATAAGTACAATCAAAAAATGAGAGATTTGCTTTTGGATGAAGAGGATGTAAAAGTAAAATTGAACGGGTTTATAAATAAATGAATCAAGGTTACGCCGGGGCTTCTCGGATGGGCGGACATTATTTTTTGTATGGAGAAAAAGCATGCGCAAAGAATAAAGGAAAAATGAAAGCCATAAGCGATTTATATTAGCCGAAGCAAGCAAAAAAAATCATGAAAACTCTCATTGCATATACTATACTTTTAATCGACAGGAGGTGAATGGATGAATACGATAAACTGCATTCAAAGAGCTGTTGATTTTATCGAGGACAACATTTGTGACGAACTAAGTCCGGAAGTGATATCAAGTCAGGCTTATATGTCCAGCTTTCATTTTCAACGCGTTTTTTCAATTTTGTGCGGTGTTTCCCTGAGCGAATATATCCGCAATCGTCGGCTGACGCTTGCAGGAATTGAAATAGAACGCTCGGACACAAAAATCATTGATATTGCATTTAAGTATGGTTATGAGTCACCGGAAAGTTTTTCACGTGCATTTACTCGTTTTCATGGCATATCTCCTATGACGGCGCGCAGTCAGAAAGAGAAGCTGCATTCATTCGCTAAAATATCTGTCCAATCTATTTTAGGAGGGAATCAAATGGTACAAGGATTGAAAGAAAGAGGCTATGTAGTGAAAGAAAACGCACCTGTATATTACACCACGAATATGGACAAAACCGCAAAATGGTTTGAAGAGGTTTTGGGCTGGTATGCAGGAATTGACCAAAGAAATGAGAACGGTGATGGAACATATGGGTGTGTATTGCTCTTGCCTAATGAAATACACAATATGACTCTGCTTCCGTTTAACGGGTTTCACATGTTTTTTGGTGAACCTGTAAAACAAACTGTCGCTTTTATGCGTGTGGACAATATTAACAGTCTATATTCTTTTGTTAAGAAAAATGGCTGGACGCAAATTAGTGATATTACAACACAGCCTTGGGGTGGGAAAGAGTGTGATGTTACAACAATCGACGGAGGTACGATGAGATTTTTTCAATTAGATTAATTTTGTCAAATGAACAAATTTATTCCTGATTTGTAGTAAAATCCCTTTTTCGACAAAAATGGTGGTAAAATCTGGATATAGGGACCATTATGGCGAAGGGAAGGGAGAAATGGCAGTGGATAAGAAGAAATACTTGCGCAGAATGAGGGAGCTTCGCGAGGACAACGACTACGTGCAAAAGCAAGTGGCGGCAAGCCTGAAGATTGACCAAAGAGTATATTCAAGATATGAAACGGGAATCAATGCCCTTCCTGTTGCGCTGGTTTATGACTTGTGTGAGCTTTACGGCGTGTCAGCGGATTATCTTTTGGGAATCAGTGACAGGAAATAGAGGAGGCGACATGGTTATCTGGATAAGCGGCGCTTACGGGGTGGGAAAGTCCACCCTTGCAGAAGAACTGGAAAATAGAATGGAAAATGCAATCATTTTTGATGCGGAAGCAGTTGGAAATGCAGTGCGGGATAATTATCCCAATAAGCCTTGTGGATTGATTTTTGAGGATTATCCACTGTGGTGCGATTTTTGCTACAGACTGATAAAGGATATCAGTCACACTTGCGGAAAGGATATTCTGATTCCCATGACTTTGGTGCGACAGGCATCCTATGCGGATATTCTGGAACGGCTGCGTGCGGACGGCATTGTTGTGAAATTTATTATTCTGGAAGCAGCGTATCGGACGGTTCATGACAGAATTTTAGCCCGCGGCGAAGAGGAGGACTGCTGGTGTATAAAAAACATTGAGATGGCGCGTGCATGCACAAGAGCCGTGACAGGCGGGTTCCACATCGCAACGGACAACAGGTCCGTGTCTGAGCTTGCCGACGCTGCTTTGGAATACTTATCTTCGTAAAATAATAGAATCAATCAACCCATATGCCAGCGCCTTTTCTGCGTTCATGAAGTTATCCCTGTCCGTGGCTGTCTCGATTTCTTCTATTGTGTGCACGGTGTTTTCCGCCAGAATCCGGTTTAGCCTTTGCTTGCTTTTCTGCATATAAT
>CAMWLB010000080.1 GCA_947174985.1 uncultured Lachnospiraceae bacterium
GAAGTACAGAGCAGATTATCAATCACAGGGAAATCGGCCTTGAAAGAAAGAATTCTTTCTTCTACATCAAGCCCTTTTAAAAGGAGCAAAAGTTTGCCTGTAGAAGCGGCCGAAACAAAATACATGTAAGAATCCCCGCTGTTGTAAAAGCAATGGCGGGATTTTTTGTCCAAGGTTGTCTGAGTAAATTATAGTAAATAAAGCAGTTGTGAATTTACATCAGGGAAATTATACTTTTAAAGGAAAGATATGGGAAGGCTGAAGGGTATAAAAGGATGAAGAAGAAAAAGGAACAGGCGGAGAATCCGCTTCACAGGGAGTATGGAATTCCAAGTAATATCAAGTATTGCTTTCAAAATATTAAAAAGTACAAGCCAATATTGATTCTTTTTATTGTAATTGGCATGGCGGCGAATTCTTTTATGCAGGTGCTCGGCTCTTTTGCCAGAAAGTACGTGATTGATTTGGTGGAGCTGCAGGCGGGAAGCGCGGATAAGGATATTATGCCTTTGGTAAAGCTGATTTTAGTGCTTGCGGCTGCCTACATAGTGGTATGGGGACTGGATGATTTTTCAGACAACAGGCGGAGCTACTATTTTATTTATGTCCGTATGAAGATGATTACGGAGCGGGTAGCAAAAGCAATCTCCATGAACTATCAGAATCTGGAAAATCCAAAGATTCTGGATATGCATGAGAAAGCGTGCAGGGCGACAGGCGGCAATGATGAAGGTGTTGAAGGTATGATGCGCTCCTTCTACAAGGTGCTGGTGCAGGCGATGCTGCTTGTCATAAGCCTGTCCGTGGTAATGACGTTGGATTTGCGGCTGGTACTTATTATTATAGCAGTTTCTTTTGTGCAATACCTCTTTTTCCGCCATACGGTAAAACGGGACAGAAAAGAGGTTTGGGACAAGCTGGCGCCCACATGGCGGAGAATGCATTATATGGAGCAGATGACGCAGGATTTTTCTTACGCAAAGGATATCCGCCTGTTCCACATGCAGGACTGGCTTTTGGGGAAGCAGCACAGGGTTCTTATGGAAGAGCAGGAGAAAATGCTGCACAGCCGCAATCTGTGGATTTACAACAGCATATTTGCCCATGGAACGAGTATGCTGCAGACGCTTGCCACTTACGTAGTACTGATTCTTGCCTTTATGGGGAAGGGTATGACAATCGGTAATTTTACCCTGTATCTGGGACTTGCCGCTACCTTTGCATCTGCGTTGACGGAGGTATTGAACACTGCGGGCGACTTGAAAAAGAAGTCCCTTTGGGTGGACGATTTCCGCTCTTTTATGGCGCTTGCAGATGATGATGAAAATGATTGCATTCCACTGCCTGAGACGGACAGCTATACCTTTGAGTTTAAACAGGTATCCTTCCGGTATGATGGAGCGGAGAATTATGCCCTGAAGGACTTGAATCTGACCTTAAAGGCAGGGGAGAGGCTGGCAGTGGTAGGGTTAAACGGAGCGGGTAAGACCACGCTGATTAAGCTGCTGCTCAGGCTTTATGATGTGACAGAGGGCGAAATTCTCTTAAACGGAACCAATATCAACCGCTTTAGGCGGAAAGAATATTTTGCCTTGTTTGCACCAGCGTTTCAGAATGTGGAAATTTTTGCTTTTCCCATCAGTGAAAATGTATCCATGAAGCGTCCGGAGGAGACGGACTGCGAGCTTGCTGAAAAATATCTGGAGCAGGCGGGGCTTGGGGATAAGCTGGCAGAGTTAAAAGATGGTGTGCGCACGGAGCTGTTGAAGGTGCTTCATGACGACGGTGTGGACTTATCCGGCGGTGAAAAGCAGAAGCTGGCCCTCGCAAGGGCATTGTACAAAGATGCGCCCATCATTGTGCTGGACGAGCCGACTGCAGCGCTGGATGCGCTGGCGGAGTACAGGCTGTACAAGAGCTTTGACGAGATGATTGGAAAAAAATCGGCAGTCTATATTTCCCACAGGCTTTCTTCCACGCGGTTCTGTGACAATATCGCCATGTTTGTGGCGGGTAAGCTGGTGGAATATGGTACGCACGAGGCGCTTCTTGCCAAGAAGGGCGCCTATGCCGAAATGTTTGAAATTCAGGCGCAGTATTATAAGGATGAGGAGGTGCAGTTTTATGAAAAAGAAAAATAGCGCCATGAAAAAAGTAGCAGAGACGCTTGCTTTTTTCTATCCTCAGGTGTTTCGAAAATACAAGGGCTACTTTTTTGTCGGAGCATTGAAAACGCTTATCGATGCGGCGGCGCCTTTTGTGTCCATTCTGGTACTGCCGCTTTTGATTGACGGACTGATAAACGGGGAAGAAAAGACGCTGCTGCTTCTTTACGCAGCGGTGATTGCGCTGGGCGGTACCTTTTTAAAGATGATTGCTTCCGTGCTGGGTGTGACAATGGAAAAGTATGATGAAAAATTTCAGAACCACTTTTCGGAGGAACTGAGCCGCAGGGTGATGGATTTGGATTTTCAGCTTACGGAGGATAAAAAAGCGTTGGATCAGATTGAGGCAGCGCGTACCGGAATGTCATGGTATTCCGGCGGTGTGCATGGCATATCCCAGTCGTTTTTCGGGATTGTGACGGATTTGATTACGATACTGGGTGTGGTGGTGCTGATTGCGCTTCATGCGCCGCTGCTCTTCGTATTGCTGGCAGTGCTGATGCTGGTAACTGCGGTTATCAACAGCAGGAGTAATAAGATAGAAGCAGAGGAGTATGCTGGTTTATCTAAGTTTAACCGTATTTTCTCGTATCTTGGATGGGAAATTGTTGATTTCCGCTATGGCAAGGATATCCGTCTTTACAGCGCGCAGGATATGCTGGTAGGAAAATGGGAGTTTTATACAGATGGGACGTTGAAAAGATGGGAAAATAAGGCAAACAGGCAGCTTCCGCTGACGCTTTCCGTTACGGCAGTGAATATCATAAGGACTTTGACCATCTATTTTTATCTGGGTGTGCGGGTGATTTTGGGCAAAATTACCATTGGTATCTTTTCGCAGATGTGTGAGGCGGGAAATACCCTGAACAATTCTGTGGGTAACCTGATTTGGCGGGTGCAGGATATCATAAAGAAGACAAACTATGCATATGAATATATTGTCCTGATGCGTTATCCCGTGGCGATTGAAAAAGGGGAGAGACATGTGGCGGATAAGCCCCATACCATAGAATTTAAAAATGTGGACTTTACCTATCCGAACACGGAGGTACAGGTCTTAAAAAATGTCAGTCTGACCTTAAGCGCAGGAGAGCACTTATCCGTTGTAGGGTTAAATGGTGCGGGAAAGACCACGTTTGTAAAGCTGTTGTGCCGGCTGTATGACCCGACGGCGGGGGAGATACTGCTCGACGGCGTCAATATCAGTGAGTATGACTACAAAGAATACATGCAGCTTTTCTCACCGGTATTTCAAGATTTCAAGCTGTTCGCCTTTTCCATGAAGGAGAACATTGTTCTGGGAGATGATGTGGAAAAAGAAGCGGTTCTGCCGCTTGTAGGGCAGGTAGGACTGGAGGAAAAGGTATCCTCCATGGAGAAGGGGCTGGACACCATGCTGTTTAAATTCTACGAAGAGGACGGTATTGAACCGTCAGGCGGCGAACAGCAGAAGCTTGCCATTGCCCGCGCCCTGTACAAAAAGGCTCCGGTGGTAATACTGGATGAGCCGACTGCCGCTTTGGATCCTGTGGCGGAGTATGATATTTACCGTCAGTTTGAAGAACTGGTGGGAGGAAAGACGGCAGTTTATATTTCACACCGCCTTTCAAGCTGTAAATTCTGCGATCGGATAGCCGTATTTTCGGATGGGCAGGTAGCAGAGTACGGCACCCATGATGAGTTGTTAAAGCAGGGCGGCATCTACGCAGAAATGTTTGCGGCACAGGCGCAGTATTACAGGTAAGGCTACAGGGAGGCACTGAGTATATCAAGGACATGTCCGGCGTAAAGATGAAACGCGGGCTTGTCCTTTTTCAGTTCGTCAGTCAGTTCAAAAAACAGTTCCTTGCTCTTGTAATCCCGCTTGAAGAAGGGGGTAAACAGAGGCTCCCACTGGGGCAGATACTGTGAGTATTTGCGCGTATAGCAGGTGGCGGCGGCAGCCTGTATGCGATGCGCCTTATCTACAAAGCCGGCAACGGATTTGTGCAGCGCAATATCCTCTTCGGGCAGATAATAGTAGTCCTTATAATTGGCATAAAAATACTTTAATTCTTCTTCGACGATAGGCACTCTGAGGCTTGCCGAATCGCCTTCTCCCTTAAAATAGCAGCCGTTTGCGGAGGAAGATACCGGAACCGGAAGCGGCGTGGGAAGAGCGAGCTTCATGATAAGCTCCTGCCTGCGTCTGCCGGTGTAGTCGATATAAGAACTTGCCTGCACTTTTTTGACTTTTACGGGCTTGTTGAAGATATCATAGTAGGCAAGAATCGGCAGAATCCGGAACATGCCGAGTAAATCCTCCTGATTGTGCAGCAAAAGAGAGTCTTTGGCAAGCTCGGTGGGATTTTGTACATATTCTTGATAGACGCCGGCCAGTTCGCTGCCGGTGTAGGCGTCCTCCCGCTCGTAGCCCAAGTACTGCTCGATGGTTTTCTGCTTGCAGTTCGGCAGCTTTACGAAAAACTTGTAGGGTGAAATTCTTTTGTATAAATCGATGCCTTCAAAATCGTCGAAGCTGTAGGGAAGCGCATAGCGGATGCACTTTTGCTGCAGGTAGGGAATATCGAAATTATTGCCATTAAAATGGACAAGGCAGCGGAAGCGGGAAGCAAACTGGAAAAAAGCTTCCAAAAGATCCCGTTCCTGTTCATAGGATTCTGCCATCCATTGTATGGTGTGCAGGGTGTTGTTTTCAAAATAGGCACAGCCAATGATATATAAAAAAGAGCTTTTGGCAGTAAAACCGGTGGTTTCGATGTCCAGAAATAAAATTTTTTCAGGGTCTGCCAGTTTCTCAAGCGGATAGTCAAGCAAAAAAGACTGGGGCATGTAGATTTCTGTATGCATAGGATACTCCTTTACTAAATCTTGGTATCAAAATTATTTGTTATTATCATAGCATATTTTTTTATAATTCTGTAGTATTTTGTTGAAAAAAATAGTATATTAGAAGGAAAGAATGGCAGGAGGTAACAAAATGGCAACACTGACATTTACGGGAGGGATTCATCCCTATGACGGAAAGGATTTGACAAAGGATAAGCCAATCAGACGGGTTCTTCCCAAGGGTGATTTGGTGTATCCGCTGTCTCAGCATATCGGCGCGCCTGCGGTTCCACTTGTAAAAAAAGGAGACAGGGTTCTCACAGGACAGAAGATTGCGGAGGCAGGGGCGTTTGTCAGCGCGCCGGTACATGCAACGGTATCCGGCACGGTCAAGGCGATAGAACTGCGCCGTGTGGTGACAGGCGACAATGTAATGAGCATCGTAGTGGAGAATGACGGTCTCTATGAGGAAGTGGAATATGCGCCGGCGCTGGATTTGGCGGCAAGCACGCGGGAAGAGATAATAGAGAGGATTAAGGAAGCCGGTATTGTAGGTATGGGCGGGGCAGGCTTTCCGACCTTTATTAAGCTGTCCCCGAAGAAGCCGGAAAAAATTGATTATGTCATTGTAAACTGTGCTGAGTGCGAGCCTTATCTGACTTCTGATTACAGGCGAATGATAGAGGAGCCGGAGAAGCTGATAAAGGGTCTGAAGGTCATCTTAAGTTTGTTTCCGAAGGCACAGGGCATTATGGCGGTGGAGGACAACAAAAAGGACTGTATCGAGCTTTTAAAGAAGATGACCGCCGACGATAACCGCATCAGCGTGAAAGCGTTAAAGACAAAATACCCGCAGGGAGCGGAGCGGCAGCTTATATTTGCCACAACGGGAAGGAAAATCAATTCTTCCATGCTGCCAGCGGACGCAGGCTGTGTGGTTAACAATGTAGATACGGTGGTAGCCATTTATTATGCAGTTTTTGAGGGCAAGCCTCTGATGGAGAGAATTGTAACCGTAACCGGTGATGCCATCAAACATCCCCGCAATTTTAAAGTTCGTATCGGGACCAATTACCATGAGCTGATTGAACAGGCGGGCGGCTTTAAGGTAGAGCCAGTGAAAATCATATCGGGCGGGCCAATGATGGGATTCGGCATTTTTGAACTGGATGTCCCGACCACCAAGACGGCTTCAGCGCTTTTGTGTATGAGTGAGGACGACGTGTCCGCCATGGAGCCGACTGCGTGTATCAAATGCGGGCGCTGTGTGGAGGTTTGTCCGGGCAGGGTGCTGCCGAACAAACTGATGGTGGCGGCAATTCACGGCGATGAGGAGACCTTCCTGAAACTGAATGGAATGGAGTGCTGTGAGTGCGGATGCTGCAGTTTTATCTGTCCGGCAAAAAGACCGCTCACCCAGACCATTAAATCTATGCGCAAGATGCAGCTTGCCAAAAAGAAAAAGTAGGAGGAACCGAAAATGGATGAGTTACTGAAAGTATCGTCTAATCCCCATGTCCGGTCAAAGGTAAACACAATGGGAATTATGTTTGCCGTTGTGCTCGCTTTGCTGCCGGCTGCCGGCTTCGGTATTTATAATTTTGGAGTCCGTGCGCTCTTCATTATACTGGTTACGGTGGTATCTACAGTTTTAACGGAGTTTTTGTTCGGGCTCTACAAAAAGAAGCAGACCATCGGCGATTTGTCCGCTGTGGTGACAGGGCTTCTGCTTGCCCTGAACCTTCCTGTCAGCATCCCCTGGTGGGCTGCGGCGATGGGCGGCGTATTTGCCATTCTGGTTGTAAAATGCCTTTTTGGCGGACTGGGGCAGAATTTCATGAATCCGGCGCTTGCGGCAAGGTGTTTTCTTCTGATTTCCTTTCCGGCGCTTATGACGAATTTTGCAACGGATGCCTATACGGGCGCAACGCCTCTTGCCGCGCTGAAAGCGGGTGAGGAGGTCAATATTTTAGATATGGTGATTGGAAAGACGGCGGGCACCATCGGAGAGACCAGCTTAATCGCCATTGTCATCGGCGCCTGTATTTTACTCCTGCTTGGTATTATCGATTTGCGGATTCCGGGCAGCTATATCGTGACCTTTGTAGTTTTTCTGATTCTCTTTGGGGGACATGGAATCAATCCGGCCTATATTGCAGCGCAGCTTGCAGGCGGCGGTCTGATGCTAGGGGCTTTCTTTATGGCGACGGATTATGTGACAAGGCCGATTACCCCGAAGGGACAGTACCTCTACGGCATTGTTTTAGGAATTTTGACAGGCATCTTCAGGGTGTTCGGAAGCAATGCGGAAGGCGTTTCTTACGCCATTATACTGGGCAATCTGTTAGTGCCGTTAATCGAGAATATAACGGTGCCGAAAGCCTTTGGAAAAGGAGGCGGCAGATATGAAAAATAAAAAGCAGAATCCATCTGCAGAAATGTTAAAGAATGCAGGTATTTTATTTGCCATTACCCTGATTGCGGGTATTGCACTGGGCTTTGTATATGAACTGACGAAGGAGCCGATTGCGCATCAGCAGGAGCTTAAAGTACAGCGCGCCTGTGCGGAGGTGTTTTCACAGGCTGCGGCGTTTGATGAGGTTAATCCGCTTGAACTCCCCACAGCCTTAGGGTCATCCCTGCTGATTGGGCTGGCAGCGGAACATAATGCCGAGTTGGGCGCAGAAGTAGGCGAGGTGTACCGCGCTCTCTCACAGGACGGCTCCCTTATGGGATATGTGCTGAAGGTCACCACAAAGGAGGGCTACGGCGGCAATATCGAGCTGATGGTGGGCATCACCATGGAGGGAAGCATAAGCGGTATTTCCATCTTAAGCATCTCGGAGACGCCGGGACTTGGCATGCAGGCAGGAGATGTGCTGGTACCACAGTTTGCAGGCAGGACGGCAGAAGCCTTTGTCTACACCAAGACGGGCGCGGCGGCGGAAAATGAAATCGATGCCATAAGCGGGGCGACCATCACCACGCGGGCGGTGACAAACGCTGTCAACGCAGGGCTTTTCTATTTTGAAACATTGCTGAAGGGAGGTATCTGAAGATGAAAGAGAACAGTGCTTTAGAACGGCTGTACAACGGCATTGCCAAAGAAAATCCGACCTTTGTGCTGATGCTGGGCATGTGTCCCACGCTTGCAGTTACCACTTCGGCAATTAATGGACTGGGCATGGGACTTACCACGGCTGTGGTACTTACTTTGAGTAACCTGATTATTTCCCTGCTTCGGAAAGTGATTCCGGACAAGGTGCGGATTCCGGCGTTTATCGTGATTATTGCCTCCTTTGTGACGATTGTGCAGCTACTGTTGGAGGGTTATCTGCCGGACTTAAACGAGGCCCTCGGCGTGTATATCCCGCTGATTGTGGTAAACTGTATTATCTTAGGGCGTGCGGAAGCCTATGCATACACCCACGGACCGGTATCCTCCCTCTTTGACGGTATCGGCATGGGGCTTGGCTTTACGGTGGCGCTTACCTGCATCGGTATGGTGAGGGAGCTTTTAGGAGGAGGTAAGCTGTTTGGTTTTAAGGTTATGCCGGACAGTTTTACGCCGATTGTCATTTTTGTGCTGGCGCCTGGCGCGTTCTTCGTGCTTGCCATGCTCAGCGCCCTTCAGAATTTTGTGAAGATTCAGGGCGAGAAGAGAGGGAAGGACATGAGCAAAATCGGCTCCGGCTGCGGGCATGACTGCCTGCACTGTATGGACGAGAGCTGTGCGGACAATAGAAACAAGGCTTTTTCGGAAGACGAGGACAAAGAAGAGACAGTAGAAGCGCCGAAAGAAGCACCTAAGGCTGTAGAGAATAGTGAAAAAGGAAAAAAGCAGAAAAAGGAAATGACGGGGACGGAAAAGCGGACTCGCAGAGAAGAAAAGCAGAAGGAAACAGAAGCGGATAGCATAGAACTGATAGACTTGGACGAGGAGGATGAATAAATGGAAAATGTAAGGGAATTACTCATTATACTTATCAGCTCCTCCTTGGTGAGCAACGTTGTGCTGAGTCAGTTTTTAGGCCTGTGTCCTTTCCTTGGCGTGTCGAAAAAAATTAACACGGCAGCAGGCATGGGCGGCGCCATTATTTTTGTCATCACCCTTTCCAGTGCGATTGCCGGCGTTATCTATCAATTTGTGCTTACGCCTTTCCATATGGAGTACCTGCAGACCATCGTGTTTATTCTGGTCATTGCTGCGCTGGTGCAGTTTGTGGAAATGTTTTTAAAGAAATTTATCAAGCCGCTGTATCAGGCGCTTGGTGTATATCTGCCGCTGATTACCACTAACTGCGCGGTGCTTGGTGTGGCTCTGACGAATGTGCAGAAGGAATATGGTATTCTTGCCGGCACGGTAAACGGTTTTGCAACGGCTTTGGGCTTTATGATTGCCATTGTCATTCTTGCCGGTCTCAGGGAAAAAATGGCTTATAATGATATACCGGAATCCTTTAAAGGAATGCCGAGTGTGCTGCTGACAGCAGGGCTTATGGCGATTGCTTTCTGTGGATTCTCCGGTCTTTTGTAAGGAGGATGGCAGATGAATGCGATGGGAATTTTGAGCGCCGCTGCACTGATAGGCGGTATCGGACTGCTTATCGGTTTGTTTTTAGGAGCGGCGGCAATTTTGTTTCAGGTAAAGGTAAACGAAAAGGAAGAGGCGGTGCTTTCTGCGCTGCCGGGCAACAATTGCGGCGGCTGTGGCTATCCGGGCTGTTCGGGGCTTGCGGCAGCCATTGCCAAGGGGGAAGCGGCGGTAAATGCCTGTCCCGTTGGCGGGGAAGCAGTTGGAAAGCAGATTGCCGCCATCATGGGCGTGGAGAGCAAAGAGACGGTACGTATGACGGCTTTTGTACACTGTATGGGCGACTGCGACCAGACTTATTCTCACTATGAATATACTGGTATCGAGGACTGCCGTATGTTGAGCTATGTGCCGAACGGAGGTCCCAAGTCCTGTACCTATGGCTGTCTGGGATTTGGCACCTGTGTAAAGGCATGTCCCTTTGATGCCATACACATTGAAAATGGAATTGCGGTGGTAGATAAGGATGCGTGCCGTGCCTGCGGTAAATGTATCGCGGTATGCCCGAGACATCTGATTTCCATGGAGCCGTACCGTGCAAAACATATCGTGATGTGCAGTTCACAGAACAAAGGTATTGATACGATAAAGTCCTGTGTTGTAGGTTGTATCGGCTGCGGTATTTGTGCGAAAAACTGTCCGGCGGGCGCCATTGCCGTCAAGGATTTCCACGCGGTAATCGCTCAGGAAAAATGTACCGGCTGCGGTGTCTGTGTGGAGAAATGCCCGAAGCATGTTATTGTGTAGCGGTATGTAAAAATGTGAGACTGATATTTGGGAAGTAAAAAACGGGAGAAAATTTTATTATGAAATTACCGGAGGAATATGACGAGCAGCCGAAAATGGGTCTGACCGTGGTTCGTATGATAATCGGCGTAACCTTATTTATCTCGGCAATTCTGGTGCTGATACTTCTGATGAACAGCGAGAACATAATAA
>CAMWLB010000081.1 GCA_947174985.1 uncultured Lachnospiraceae bacterium
CTGCACAGATAGCCGAAGGTTATAATGTGGGACAGGTGGCGGCTGAGGTGGAGAAAAAGCTTGCGGACTATGAACTGCCGGAAGGTTACAGGCTGGTGTTTGCGGGTGAAAATGAAACGATTAACGATGCGATGGAGCAGGTAATGCTCATGCTGGTTCTGGCGCTGGTATTTATGTATCTGATTATGGTGGCACAGTTCCAGTCCCTGTTATCGCCGTTTATCATTATGTTTACGATTCCTCTTGCTTTTACAGGAGGCTTTTTGGGGCTGTTCTTCACAGGCAGCGAAGTCAGTGTCATTGCCCTGATTGGCTTTGTCATGCTGTCAGGTATCATTGTAAATAACGGTATTGTTCTGATTGATTATATGAATCAGCTTAGAGAAAGCGGAATGGAAAAGAAGGAAGCGATTCTGACGGCGGGGCGCACCAGGCTGCGTCCGGTGCTGATGACGGCGCTGACGACAATCCTTGCCCTGTCAACCATGGTATTCAGCCGGGATATGGGCGCGGAAATGATGCGCCCCATGGCAATCGTGACGATAGGCGGTCTCTTGTATGGTACACTTTTGACACTGATTGTCATTCCCTGTGTATACGATTTATTTATCCGCGATAAAAGGGGGAAAGGCAGGGATTTGAAGGGAGATAAATAGCATGGCGAAAATAACGGGACGGGAATCAGCAGGGCAGCTTCCCCCAAAGGTGGTAAGGTTGTACGGGGCAGTCATAGAGTTGATTGAAGAAGGAATCGATATAGGCAGCATGAAGGTGTCCCAGATAACAGAAAGGGCAGGCATTGGAAAAGGAACGGCGTACGACTATTTTGACACAAGGGAAGAAATTATTGTCTATGCGCTTATGTTTTTCATGGAGGAAGCCGCGAGAAATCTGGAACAGGAAATCTGGGAAAAAGAAACTTTTTCCCAGAGGATGGAGTTGTTTATGGATTCCATAGACAGACAGGCAGAGAAAGGCGCCTGTCTGTTGTGTCTGGTCAATTTAGTGTTTGAAGCCTCTGATTTAGGGCAGTTGTTCCGAAAACTTTTGAATGAACATAGAAAGGAAGAGGCCTGCCTGTTGTCATCCCTGGAAAGAAAAATAGTGGAAAAGGGGATTGCGGACGGAGAAATCAGAAAAGATTTGCCCACCGCGTATATGGCATATATCCTGATGGCAAAGATAGTCGCCTATGCGTTATATACTGTCCACCATCAGGAGGCGGACAAAAAAAGCGCACAGGGAGAAGCTGTGTTTTTGAAAACGGAAATACCCTGCGAGGAATTCCGCAGGTATATTCTGGGTGGGATTCTGGAAGAATTTCAGGCAGAATGAATATGGCGCTTAATTGCCTCAAAACTCTCGGGACTGATATCGTGTTCAATCCGGCACGCGTCCTCGGTGGCAGTTTTTTCATCGACGCCGAGGGCAATCAGCCAGGAGGAGAGCAGCTTGTGGCGCTCGTAGATGGTTTCGGCGATTTTCCTGCCGCTGTCGCTTAAGTAGATATAGCCCTGTTCAGTGACAGTGATATAGTTGTTTTCACGCAGATTTTTCATAGCGACGCTGACGCTGGATTTTTTGAAGTTCATCTCCGTCGCGATATCAACAGAGCGGACTACAGGGAGTTTTTCGCTCAGCATCAGTATGGTTTCAAGATAATTTTCGGCAGATTCTCTGATTGTCATAGGCAGCCTTTCTTCGGTTCCTGCGTTTTTGTCTGGCAGAACCGTCTGTTTCCTAATCAGTATAACACAAAAGCAGCGGATAGAAAATGAAATTTTTGTAAATCAAAAAAGCAGGTAGTTGAAATTTTTGATTTACATGGTATGATGATAATGACTGATGAAAGAGGAGAAAAAGGTATGTTGAAAGTAGAAAACCTTTCCTTTTCCGTGACGGAGGAGGGAAGAACAAGAAAAATCATAGATGATGTTTCCTTTTCGGTTTCTCAGGGAGAAATGCTTGTGATTACGGGACCGAACGGAAGCGGTAAGTCCACGCTGGTAAAGCTTTTGATGGGGATTGAAAAAGCGGAAGGCGGCAGCATACGTCTGGAGGACAGTGAGCTTACAACGTATGATATAGATGAGCGTGCAAAGGCTGGTATGGGCTATGCGTTTCAGCAGCCGCCCCGATTTAAAGGCATGACGGTAAAGAAGCTTTTGTCGATTGCAGCGGGCGGAAAGCTTTCTGAAAACAACTGCTGTGATTTATTGTCGGGAGTGGGACTGTGTGCAAGGGAATATCTGAACAGGCAGGTGGACGACACGCCCTCAGGCGGGGAAATGAAGCGGATCGAGATAGCGACCGTGCTGGCAAAGCCGCATAAGATATGTATGTTTGACGAACCGGAGGCAGGGATTGACTTATGGAGTTTCTCCATGCTGGTAAAGCAGTTTGAAAAAATACACAGGGAAAAGAAAGAGAGCATTATCGTCATTTCCCATCAGGAAAAACTGATTAATATGGCGGACCGCATTATGCTGTTAAAGGACGGCAGAATAGAAGCGATTGGCAGCAGGGAAGAAATCGCACCGGCACTTTTTGCCGGAGGCGGCTTTTTCGGATGCAGCAAGACAGATTAAGCGGCGCAGAAAAGAGGATTTATATGGAAATAGATAAGCTGACACAGCAGGTGCTGGACAAAATTGACGATACCGGTTTTACGCAGGAAGGGGCGTACAACTTAAGATACAACGGCTATGCGCTCTGCCATGGGGATACGGAGCACATTAAGATTAAAAAAAGGGAAGATGGAAATCAGGGGATTAATGTGTATATCAGCGGAGAGGCAAAGGGGGAGACCGTGCATATTCCGGTGGTGATTGCCGCCTCCGGCATGACAGATTTGGTGTACAACGATTTTTATGTGGAGGAGGGTGCAGAGGTGACGATTATCGCCGGCTGCGGCATCCACAATTCCGGCTGTAATGACAGCAGGCACGACGGCATACACACCTTTCATGTAGGAAAGAATGCCAGCGTTCTGTATGCGGAGAAGCATTATGGAGAGGGCGAAGGGGAAGGCGGACGCATCTTAAACCCTGAGACCCGCATCTTTTTGGAGGAAAACGCAGTATTTACATTGGACACGGCACAGATAAAAGGCGTGGATTCCACTGTGCGCAAGACCTATGTAGAAGCGATGGAAGGTGCAAAGCTCTTCGTCACGGAAAGACTGATGACCCACGATGCGCAGACGGCTGTGTCCGATATGGACGTGGTGTTAAACGGCACAGGCAGCAGCGCGCAGATTGTATCCCGTTCTGTGGCACAGGGCAGTTCCGTGCAGACCTTTCATCCGAAAGCGGTGGGCAACGCGGGATGCCATGCACATATTCAGTGCGATTCTATCATCATGGAACATGCCAAGGTATCTTCCATTCCGGAGATTAATGCCAATCATATTGACGCTGCCATTATCCATGAAGCGGCGATTGGCAGAATCAACAGCGATCAGGTGGTGAAACTTCGAAGCATGGGGCTTAGTGAAGAGGAAGCAGAGAGCGTGATTATTGAGGCTTTTCTAAATTAAGCAGTTAAAATTATTTTTTGCTTTCACCAAAAGCGTATATGTGATATACTTGATAATGTGTGGAGGAAAAAGGATATGACGGCAGAAAAGGCTGTGCAGCCGGCTGCAAGGCGAAAACGGGTGCAGCGCTTAAAAAGGCTCATAATACTTTCCCTGATGACCGCTATTCTGACACCCACCGTATTGTGCGTGATTTTATTTAACAGACTGCATGTACTTGAAAAACAGATAGACCGTCTGGAGACAGCGGTTGCTGATATGCAGGAGGAGCAGGCCGCCGCCGTACAGGCTGCGGGGACGAATTTTGGATTTAGCGAAGGGGTAGTGTTTCATCTGGAGCTGGTACAGCCGCCGGAACCGGAAGAACCGAAGGAGACCGATTCTGCAGAAGATGAACCGGATGTGGACATGCAGGAGGAAGAGCCAGTCAGAAAGGTATACCTGACCTTTGACGACGGTCCCAGTTCGAATACCAATAAAATTCTGGATATTTTGGCGCAGTACGATGTCAAAGCGACCTTTTTTGTGGTAGGCAAGGAAGGGGAATGGGCGGAAGATGCATACAGGCGGATTGTGGAGGAGGGTCATACACTGGGAATGCATTCCTATACCCATGTATACCAGTCTATTTATGAATCCGTGGAGGCATATGCGGAGGACTTAAACCGGCTCAAGGATTACTTATATGAAGTGACCGGCGTGGAAAGTCAGTTTGTCAGGTTTCCCGGGGGCAGCTCCAATACGGTGAGTGATATCAGTATGCGGGAGTTTATCACCTATCTGAACGAAGAAGGGATAACTTATTTTGACTGGAACGTATCATCAGGAGACGCCGGAGGCAGGCTGCTTGAAGCAGAAGAAATTGTGGCAAACTGTATAAACGGAATGGGAAACAAGGATACAGTGGTTATCCTGATGCACGATGCGGCAGGAAGGCCTACTACGGTGGAGGCGCTGCCGGCACTGATTGAGCGAATACAGGAGATGGAAAATACGGAGCTGTTGCCGATAACAGACGATACATTACCTGTGCAGCATATCAAATCACAAAAAGAAACGGAGGATTGAGAGATGGGATTTTTTTCCGATTTGAAGGAAGACCTGTCACAGGCAGTCAATGAGTTGATGCCTGAGGATGCGCAGCTTGAAGAGGAAGAGGCGCTTGAGGCTGTGACGGAGGCGGAATACGGGGAATCAGAGAAAGAAACGTATGAAGTCGAAACAGAAGAAAATGACGCAGACGAAGCGGAGACGACATATATGGCGGACGAAGCAAGCGCAGAGTATGAAACAGAAGCAGACGTAGTGTACGAAGCAGAAGTAATGGAAGCGAAAGAAGCGGCCGAAGAGGAACCTGCAATGGACGAAACAGACGAGCGGGCGCAGTTTGATGCGATTTTGGACAAGGTGGATACCATTGAGATACCGGAGGATATGGATATTACAAAGGTAGACGAGAAAGAGCCGGAAATGGATTTGGAGACCAGCATGAGAGAAGCATTCGGTGAAAAAGAAAACGAAGAAGAAATAATGGGAGGGAACGAAAAGAAAATGGATTATCAGACAAAGAGTGTTGTGGACGAGACCGCTGTGATTACGGCGAGCATGACGATTAACGGTGACATTATTTCAGAGGGTTCGATTGATGTTATCGGAACCATCAACGGAAATATCGATGCGCTGGGCAAACTGAACATTACTGGAACAATCAACGGCAACTCCAAGGCAGCGGAAATTTTTGCGGACAATGCAAAAATCATGGGTGAAGTTGTCAGCGAAGGTTCCGTAAAAATCGGACAGAGTTCTGTTATCATCGGCAATATATCCGCGCAGAGCGCCGTTATTGCAGGTGCAGTAAAGGGCGACATTGATGTACATGGACCGGTTGTCCTGGATACTTCTGCAATTGTAATGGGTAACATTAAATCCAAGGCAGTACAGATTAACAATGGCGCTGTTATCGAAGGTATGTGTTCACAGTGCTATGCTGACGTTAATCCGACAGCATTCTTTGAGGAATACAAGAAAAAGAGCAATAAGGATAAGTAACATATATAAGGAGCATGTTCCATGCGTAGAATATTATTAAAATTGAGCGGAGAGGCGCTGGCGGGCAGCAAGCATACAGGCTTTGACGAGGAAACGGTAAGAAATGTGGCGCTTCAGGTGAAGGAGCTTGTGGACGACGGATATGAAATCGGCATTGTAACGGGAGGCGGAAACTTCTGGAGAGGGCGTTCAAGCGAGAACATTGACAGAACCAAGGCAGACCAGATTGGAATGCTGGCTACGGTTATGAACTGTATCTATGTCTCCGAGATTTTCCGTTCCGTCGGCATGATGACGAATGTATTGACGCCGTTTACCTGTGGTTCTTTTACAAAGCTGTTTTCAAAAGACAGGGCAAACAAATATTTTGCGAAGGGCATGGTAGTCTTTTTTGCGGGAGGAACGGGACATCCTTATTTTTCCACGGATACCGGCGTGGTGCTTCGCGCGGTAGAGGTGGATGCGGATGTGATTTTGCTTGCAAAGTCCATCGACGGTGTGTACGATGCCGACCCGGCAAAAGTGCCTGATGCAAAAAAATATGACGAAGTGAGCATAGAAGAAGTGATTGCCAAGAATCTGCAGGTGGTAGATATGACGGCTTCCATTCTTGCCAGAGACAACAAGATGCCCATGTGGGTATTTGGACTGAATGAAGAAAACAGTATTGTGAATACGGTAAAAGGAAAATTTACAGGCACAAAGGTAACGGTTTAAGAATTACCATTTGGCGGGCGGCATGCCGCGGGTGCAGGCCTTATTCCCGAAGTGTCAGGAAAGGTATGGTATAAAAATGGACGAGAGAATACGTGTTTACGACGAAAAAATGAAGAAGACTTATGAATTTCTGGAGACCGATTATGCGGCGCTTCGTGCAGGACGTGCCAATCCGCATGTGCTGGATAAGCTGCGGGTAGATTACTATGGTACGCCCACGCCGATTCAGCAGGTAGGTAATATCACGGTTCCCGAAGCCAGAATCATTCAGATTGCGCCGTGGGAAAAGTCACTGATTAAGCCGATTGAAAAGGCAATTATGACTTCCGATATCGGCATTACCCCGTCCAATGACGGCTCCATTATCAGACTGGTATTTCCGGAGTTGACAGAGGAGAGAAGAAAGGACCTTGTGAAAGAGGTAAAGAAAAAAGGCGAGGATGCCAAGGTTGCTATCCGCAATATCAGGCGGGACGGCAATGACGCCTTTAAAAAGCTGGCGAAAACCGATATTTCCGAGGACGAAATCAAACAGCTTGAGGACAGCCTCCAGAAGCAGACAGACAAGTATATCAAAGATGTGGATGCATTGATTGATAAGAAGTCCAAAGAGATTATGACGGTATAGAAGGCATGAGAGGGCGGGTCAGTGACCCGCCTTTCAATCGTTTCATGGAAAATGCGGCGGAAGCATATACTAAGAGAGACGGAAGATACAGCCTTGTAAAGGAGGAATAGAGATGTTTTGGACCAGATTCATGAGCAGCATTGTTCTGGCAGTGATTGCGCTGGTAACTCTCATTATGGGCGGAGAGGTGTTGTGGGCAGTGACTCTTGCCATATCGGTTATCGGATATATGGAGCTTTGCAGGGCGGCAGAAGTCCATACAAAGGGAAAGCTGAATGCGCTGGAGGCAGTGGGGATACTTGGTATAGCCGCTTACTACGCGGCGATACTGCTGTCTGAGGGTGGACTTTTTCAGCTTATGGCAATTATCGGTGTGTTTATGGGCAGCATGTGTGTTTATGTGGTCACCTTTCCCAAATACCGCTCAGAGCAGATTATGGCAAACTTTTTTGGGTTTGTCTATGCACCGGTCATGCTTTCCTTCCTCTATCTGACAAGGGGGCTTCCTTATGGTGAGTATATTGTGTGGCTGATTTTAATCAGTTCCTGGGGCTGCGATACCTGTGCGTATCTGGTAGGTATCTGTATCGGCAAAAAGAAGATATTTCCGCATCTCAGCCCCAAGAAATCTCTCGAGGGCTGTATCGGCGGCGTTGTGGGCGCAGGTCTCATCGGAGCCGGTTTCGGATATTTTCTGATTGAAAAGGCAACGCCGGATCAAAATGTGACGCTTATTATAGCGTTTATCTGTATGATTGGCGCTGTGATGAGCCAAGTCGGAGATTTGGCGGCTTCCGCGATTAAGCGGAATCATGACATCAAAGATTACGGCAGGCTGATTCCAGGTCATGGGGGAATTATGGACAGATTTGACAGTGTCATTGTGACAGCTCCCATGATTTACTTTTTGGCGGCGCTGTTGATTAAATAATTGTTTAGCTGTATGGAGTTATACCATGAAGAAAATAGCAATATTGGGTTCTACGGGTTCTATCGGAACCCAGACTTTGGAGATTGTGAGTAAAAATCCTGATTTGCAGGTGGCGGCGCTGGCGGCAGGCAGTAATGTGGCGCTTCTGGAAAAGCAGGTCAGGGAGTTTCGTCCTTCCCTTGCGGTCATGTGGAGTGAGCAGGCGGCTGCTGATTTAAAGGAACGTCTTTCAGATGTGGCGGTGAAGGTAGCATGGGGAATGGAGGGGCTGATAGAAGCCGCTGTTCTGGAAGAGTCTGAGGTATTGGTGACGGCAATAGTGGGTATGATTGGAATAAGACCGACGATCGCCGCTATCGAGGCAGGCAAGACGATTGCGCTGGCGAATAAGAAAACTTTAGTCTGTGCGGGTCATCTGATTATGCCGCTGGCAAAGGAAAAGAACGTGTCCATTCTGCCGGTTGACAGCGAGCACAGCGCTATATTCCAGTCCATGCAGGGAGAGCCGAAGCACAGGATATCCAAAATTCTGCTCACTGCATCGGGAGGTCCTTTCAGAGGGAAAACCAGAGCAGAGCTTCAGGATATCGGACCTGAGGCGGCGTTAAAGCATCCGAATTGGAATATGGGAAGAAAAATAACCATAGATTCTGCAACACTGGTAAATAAAGGCCTTGAGGTGATTGAGGCAAAATGGCTTTTTGACATGTCCCTGTCCCAGATTCAGGTAGTGGTGCATCCCCAAAGCGTGATTCACTCCATGGTGGAGTACGCAGATGGTGGGATTATGGCGCAGCTTGGCACGCCGGACATGAAACTGCCGATTGCTTACGCTCTGTTTTATCCGGACAGAAGGCCGCTTGAGGGAAAAAGGCTGGATTTCTATGCATTATCCCAGATTACCTTTGAAAAGCCGGATACGGAGACCTTCAGAGGGCTTGCACTCGCTTACAGGGCGGTGGAGGCGGGCGGCAGTATGCCGACGGTTTTAAATGCTGCCAATGAAAAGGCGGTAGATATGTTTTTAAACGGGAAAATTTCTTTCTTACAGATAGCAGATTTAATAGAAGCGTGCATGGCAGCGCATACCGTGATTCCGGCTCCCGGTGTGGAAGAGATACTGGCGGCGGAGCAGGAGACTTATGAGAATATAGAGAAACAGCTTATAGTCTGGAAGCGCGGGCATGGAGGAATTGACTAGATATGATGACGGTAATATTATTTATTCTGATATTCGGTGTGGTAGTGCTTTCCCATGAATTCGGGCACTTTCTCTTGGCGAAGATGAATGGCATCCATGTGGTGGAATTTGCCATCGGCATGGGACCGACCCTGTTTTCTTTTACGAAAAAGGAAACGAAGTATGCCATTAAGCTGCTCCCCATCGGCGGTGCCTGTATGTTTGAGGGAGAGGACGGACTGGAGACGGAGAACGGCGGCGGGGAAGGCTCTTTTCTGAAAGCGGGCGTATGGGCAAGGATTGCCACAGTGGTGGCAGGCCCGATTTTTAATTTTATTCTTGCTTTTATTGTGGCGGTGATTGTAGTATCCATGTCCGTCACGGACTTGACGGTGCTTTCAGGCGTATCCGAAGGTAGTCCCGCCGAGGCGGCAGGGCTTCGGGAGGGAGATAGGATTGTCAGCCTGAATGGAGAAAGAACCTGCCTGTTTCGGGATATTTATCTGATTACACTGCTTAATAAGGGAACGCCGATAAAGGTGGTTTATGAGCGCGAGGACGAAAAATTTGAGACAGAACTTATGCCTGTCTACAGTGAGGCAGATGAAAAATATGTGATGGGCGTCATCGGCGGTGTCTACGAGAAACCGGAAGGTCTTGCCGTATTTCGGGACGCCTGGTACGAAATCCGCTACAGTGTGCGTGCCACTTATAAAAGCCTCGGACTTTTGCTTACCGGACAGTTCAGCCGCAAGGATGTGGCGGGTCCCGTGGGCATAGCAGTAAACGTAGTGGGGAAAACCTATGAAGAGACAAAAGAATACGGTGTGCAGACGGTAGTGCTCAATATGCTGAATATCATCATGCTCCTTTCCGTCAATTTAGGTATCCTGAATCTTTTGCCAATTCCTGCTTTAGACGGCGGGCGTCTGGTGTTTTTGCTGCTTGAGGTTATCCGGAAAAAGCCCATACCGCCCGAGAAGGAAGGGATTGTACACTTTGTGGGGCTGGTGTTTTTCATGGTGCTGATGGTGGTTGTGCTTTTCAACGACCTGGTTAACATTTTTGGTGCTTAGGACAAAAGAGTCCGCGCTTTGTAGGCGCGGGCTTTTCCTATAGGATTTGAGGGAATGGAATTGGAAAAAATGAAGGAAAGGTATACATTTATCAAGAAACTCGGGAGCGGCGCAACGGCAGAGGTATACCTTGCATGGGACAGTCTGCTGGACAGAAAAGTGGCAGTTAAGTCTGGCGAGGACAAAGAGCTGCTTTTGCAGGAGGCAAGATATTTGACTATGTTTCAGGCGCACTTTTTTCCGGTGCTTTATGAGTATCGGGAGGAAGCGGGCAGAAGTTTTTTGATGATGGAATACATCCAAGGGGAAAATCTGAAGGAGCGTTTTTACAGAATCGGACAGTATACGGA
>CAMWLB010000082.1 GCA_947174985.1 uncultured Lachnospiraceae bacterium
GCTTATTCTGCTTCTGGTTGTTCTGCTTGTTGCTCTGCTGTGTGCTGTTCTGACTGTTCTGGCTGTTCTGTGTGCTGTTTGAACAATTGTTGTACTTGTTCTGGTTTTCATTGTTCTGATTGTTATTAGACATATGAAACTCCTCCTGTTGATTTTTAGTTACAACAGTAGTATGGCTGAACTGCACAAAAAATATTCTAAAAATTTATGGGACTTTTGTACTATTTTTTCTTGCATTTGGTACTAAAGTATTATATAATAAAAACAGCAAAGGGAATTGACCCTTCATCAATCCCCTTTTGCAAACCCTTATATATTAATTATTTATACTCCCCTCAATGAGCCGCCAGTCCCCCTGACGGCTCATTACCTTTTCTTTTTATAAAACTACATTCTGCAATTTGAAATCTACAGCAGGCGTCTGAACAGGCGCACTGTCAAAACCACCACCATAACAGGGAGCAAAATAGGCAGCAAAAAGGAAATTACAGAAAATACAAGTGATAAAACCAAAACAACGACAAGCAATACGATACCGATTACCAGCCACAGAGGAACCCGATAGCCTTTGCCGCCCCGCTGCCCTGATGCATAGCTGTAACCATAAGCGCCTTGCTGCCCGTTTTCATACCCGCGGCCATATGCGCCCTGACGTCCTGTCTCATAGCCGCCGCGCTGTCCAGCCCTATAGCCATAACCACTGTCTGCTCTCCGGTATTCTGCTTCCGGCTCACTTCCCATGCCCGCACGCTTTTCGGCTTCTGCAATGCTTCTTGCCAAAAGCCGTGGGTCACCAAGCTCCTCTATCACCTGCGCCTCACTTTTTCCCATGCGCACCTGCGTATTAATATAGTCCTCATAAAAACTGATATTTTCAGCCACTGCTCTTGTGCCGACTCTGCTGGAAAGTGCAGCACGCAGACTGTCCAGAAATTCCTGTTTCGTCATAACCCCTGAATTTTCCTCCAAAATCGTCTACCCTCTGAAACTGTCAGATGAATCAAATAAAGAGGGCACGCTATAGTGTTTATCACATTATAACATGCCCGCTTCCTACCGTAAATAAAAGGTCTGAAAAGGTATTATTAACTTTTTATAAAACATTAACCCTTTACCGCACCTGCAACCATACCCTTGATGATCTGCTTGCTGAAACAGAAGTACAGCACCACAATCGGGGACATGGTGAGGAGCATAGCTGCCATAATCTTCGGGTAGTCTGAAGCAAACTGTCCTGTAAACTGCGTCATGGCAAGCGGCACTGTCTGCAGCTTGGGACCCTTAATCAGAATCAACGCAAAGGAGAACTCATTCCAGCAGGAAAATACCTGTATAATAGCAATCGTCGTCATAATCGGACGGCAGATTGGCATGATAATCTGGAACAGTGTCCTTGTAAAAGAACTGCCGTCGATAGCCGCTGCTTCCTCCAATGCTACGGGAATTCCCTTTACAAAACCTTCCACAAGGAATATCGCCACAGGAAGCCCAAACGCCACATAGGGGATAATCAGAGTAAACCACTTATTTGACAGCCCGCAATTGTTGAATACCACATAAATCGGAACCAACAGGGAGTGAACAGGAATCAGCATACCCATCAGGAACATGATATAGAGGACTCTGTTCATTTTGAACTTAATACGTGCCAGTATGTATCCTACAATAAAGCCCAGAAACACTATCAAAGCCACAGAAAGCAGCGTGGTACGGAAACTGTTAAACATGGAACTTCCCAGATGATAGTCCGTATTTTCAAGGATACGCTTGTAATTAACAATCGTAGGTTCCTTTGGAAGTCCGATAATGTCTGCATTAAATGCCCTTTTCTCCTTTAAGGACGAGTAAAACATCCATACCAGAGGGAAGATACAGGTCAGGGAGAACAAAATCAGCATCAAGTTCAAAAAGGTACCAAGAATTCCTTTCTTCACTTTTGTAGCAGCGCTGTGGTCTTCTACCTTTGTCATTTCAAATTTTTTCGCCATTTTCTATTCCCTCCTTCCTACACATCACTCTTCTTGGTCATAAGACCAATCAGCCACTGGGAACCACCGATTACCAGCAGGCTGAGTACAAAAATGCCTACGGAAATCGCACTACCATAACCCATATTCTGCTGCTGGAAGGAAACTTGATAGCCGTACATTGCCATAACCATGGACGCATTGCCTGGTCCACCACTCGTCATGACGTAGATATTATCAAATGCCTTCATGTTACCGGCGATACACAGCGTGATGCAGACAAGAATTGTATTTTTCACCAACGGGAATACAATATAAACAGCTCTCTGTATCGCATTGGCACCATCCAGTTCTGCCACCTCAAAAATCTCCTGATCAATAGAGGATATTGC
This sequence comes from uncultured Lachnospiraceae bacterium, assembly GCA_947174985.1. GTDB lineage: Bacteria > Bacillota > Clostridia > Lachnospirales > Lachnospiraceae > Acetatifactor. The sequence goes on from CAMWLB010000082.1 coordinate 2,360, forward strand.
AGAGAGCAGAATTACCATATAATATCCAATCCACTGCCAAACCAACGGAATCGCTACCAAAAGCATGACAAGACTTTCATTATTCAGCCATACCTGCTGTAAATCCGCACGACCTATTTTATCTAAAAACCAGTTTATAAGACCGCGATTATAATCGTAAATCATTTTCCATATGAAACCGATGGATACTGCCGCAACTGTGCTGGGGAAGAAGCCAAAGGTTCTATGGATACCTTTCAGTTTTACAAGCTTTGAATTAATCATCAAAACAAAGATAAATGCAATACCAATCTGTCCAATGATACATACCAAAACCAAAAAGATATTGTGTCTAAAGGACAGCCAGAAGGTGCTGTCTTTAAATAATGTTATGTAGTTTGTAAGACCATTAAAAGTCTTTACCGGACCGCCCTTCCATTGAAAGAAGCTGTACACCAAAGCGGTAACCAGAGGAACAAACACTGAAAATACAAATATTACCACAGGGATAATCAAATATGCAAATAACACGCTTTTTTTAGGCTTAATCGCATTGGGCATCCCATTTCCTCCTTTATATTACGTCATATAGTCCTGCTAATACAATCTTAATACCCATCCTTATGAATGAAAGTACCAGTCGGGCAGAGCCCAACTGGTACCACATATTTACCTGTTAATCTCTAAACCGGTATCAATCTTAATAGTTAGCCTCGTATGCTGCCTGAGCATTAGCTGCTACGTCTTCCGGAGACATGCTGCCGTTCATCATAGCCTGCATATCGGAGTTCAGAACGCTCCAGATAGCACCATCAAGATAAGAGTCATAAATTTCACATGTATCTGTATCTACATAAGACCAGTTGTAGAAATCGATGGTCCACTGGTCAAACTTGCTCCAGTCAACATCAGGAGCTGCGGTGAGTCCGCCAAGTGCATAGTTCTCTGCTACGAAACCAGAGAAATCAGGACCTGTCAGATAGTAAGCAAGGTCAAGAGCTGCTGCCAGCTTGTCCGGATCACTTGCTACTGCAGGATTGATTGCTACGCCATAGCCAAGACCAATGTTCTGGCTGCCTCTCTGATGTGTTGCATCTGCAGACTGAGGAAGAACTGCGAAACCAGTATTGTTATACAGGTCGGTTCCTTCCAGAGAAGCCTGTACGTAAGATACGTCCCAGTTACCGCCGATGAAAGCTGTAGCGTCGCCGGAGATGTAGTACTCACGAGCATCCTCGTTAGATACTGCGTTGAAGTCCTTGTTGAAGATTTCTGTCTGGTTGAACAGTCTCTGGGTCTCAGCAAGTGCTGCTACGAACTCAGGATCTGTGAACTTAGCGCCACCCTTTGCGATCATAGACATATACCAGTCAGGACCGGTGTATCTGTCAGCCAGAGTAGAAAGGAAGCAGGAGTTTGCCTGCCACTGTCCGCTGTTACCAAAAGCGATAGGGGTCTTGCCCTCTGCAAGGATATCAGCAGCCTTAGCTTCTACTTCTTCCCAAGTTGAAGGGAACTCATCGCCCCATACGGTCTTGTCGTACATAATTACTGTACAAGTACCACCTGTCAGAGCAGGAAGTGCATAAATCTTGCCGTCCGGAGTAGTAAACGGAGCAAAGTAAGAGTTGTTGTAATCAGCTGCATAAGGTGAAGCTGCAATGTAATCGGTCATATCAAGGATCAGACCCTGATCTGCCCATGCGATGGTATTCATACCCTGAAGCAGGAATACATCAGGCAGGTCGTTTGCTGCTGCCAATGTAGCAATCTGTGTCTTGTAGTCATCGTTTGCAAGAACGTTCTCTTCCAAAGTGATGCCAGGGTTTGCTGTCTTCCAGTTAGCAATCATAGTACGGAAGCCGTCAGAACCACCGTTGCCCTGAGATTCCTCAGAAGTAGAGAAGTGCATAAGCTCCAGTGTGCCGGTGTAAGCCAGACCGTCGCTTGCACCACCATTGTTGTCATCATTGCCGCCGTTATTTTCCGGTGCAGGTGTAGACTGTTCTGTGGTAGGTGCAGGTGTGCTTTCGTTACCGCCGCCATTGTTTGTCTCTTTGTCACCACATCCGGTGAGCAGAGTAGCTGCCATAGCAACGGTAAGGAAAATGCTTAATACTTTTTTCTTCATTTTTTTCCTCCCTTTGATAAATAGGTGTTTTGTTTTTATATTAAAACTGCTTTCGCAGGATTAATATCTGTTAAATGCTTCTAACCGTCTTTCCCTTATAGACCTCACCGCGGATTACCACGGGCTCTATAATAGTAGTTCTCGGCTTTTCAATCAGGCTTATCAGCTTCTCCCCCGCCTGCATTCCGATTTGCACTGTGTCCTGCCTCAGTGTGGTAAGCTGCGGCTCGATATGCCTGCCGGCCCGAATACCATCATATCCCGCCACGGAGATATCCTCCGGAATCCGAAGCCCTCTTTCCCGAATGACGTTCATACCGCCAAAACAGGAAAAATCATCGGGATAAATAATACAGGTGGGAGGATTGGGCAAATCCAATAATTCTTTTGTTGCCTCTCCTGCCCCTTTCGTGTCACGGTACGGCGACTCACGAAGATACGCTTCCGGAACTGTTACCCCCAATTCCTCTGCCGTCTTCAAAAAAGAAGAGATACGGCTCTTGGTGACTGTTGAACTGGCGCCGTGTATATACGCTATCCGCCGATGCCCCTGCTCATAAATATAAGTAAATAACTCCCGCATACCTCTTACATTGTCGGAAACGATGACTGCCCTGTCATGAAATAAATGATCAATCGTCACAATCGGAATATTGCTTTTTACCAGTTCTTCCACTTCCGGATCGTAAAAATCTACGTTGGCAATCATCACACCATCAAACCCTCTGTAACGGCAGTGCTCCAAATAGGTCATACGATTTTTCCGGTTCTTACTGGCGTTGAGAAAAGTCACATCATAGCCCCTCGCCTCCACTGACCGCTTAAAACTGTCCAGCACCCCGGCGAAATAGTCATGCGTCAGTCCGTTCCCTGCCTCGTCTGTAAACAGTACCCCAATATTATAAGTACGATTCGTCTTCAAGGCTCTTGCCAAAGAGTTGGGATAATATCCCATCTCCTTTGCTACCTGACGTATATGTGATTTTGTCTCCTGACTAATATCCTTATGATTGTTAAGCGCTTTGCTGACCGTCGCGACGCTGACACCGCACACACGGGATATGTCCTTCATAGAAGCCATATTGTCATCCCCTTCTAAGTTGTAATCCTTAAGTACTGTCTATACTTAAAGACTTCTGGCTGCGTCGATTGCACGGGGGCCGCCCGTCACTACTCATTCGTGCTGCCCTGTTCAGTGCGGCAAATGACTTAATCGTTTTCGCATTACTAGTGTAACTCACCTTTGATAATTTTGCAATACTTTTCGAAATTTTTTTATGCAACTTTTACACTTTTGGCAAACTTACACAGTTTGAGAAGCTCCTTTTTTATCGTTTTGCACAGCTTTTTGTCGCTTTTTTCCTCTAATAATACCATTCCATGGCGAAACAGCCATTTTTTTATATTATGAGGCAGTTTTTGGCAAATGCCTTTCTTCTTTCGGCAATCTGCCAAAAAAATGCCCCGTTTTCCAATATTTCTGTTGCAATGCGTATATATCTTGTGTATAATTCGGTTTATAAAGGCTTGTCTGATTTTACTTAATCGTTTAACTTACAGCTATCTTCAGACAAAGCCAAATTCTAAAAAAGGAGAGCTTATCATGAAATTCGGTTTTTTCGATGATGCGAATCAGGAATATGTAATCACTACCCCAAAAACACCGCTTCCATGGATTAACTATTTAGGCTGCAACGATTTTTTCAGCCTGATTTCCAACACTTGCGGCGGTTATACTTTTTATAAGGATGCGAAGCTGCTTCGCCTGACACGTTACCGCTACAATGACATTCCGGCGGATACCAACGGCAAGTACTTCTACATAAAAGACGGCGATACCGTCTGGAATCCCGGCTGGCAGCCTTCCAAAACGGAACTGGATTCCTATGAGTGCCGGCACGGCATCGGCTACAGTAAGTTTACGGGCTCTAAAAATGAAGTGGAAGCTTCCGTACTTACCTTTGTTCCCATGAAGGACACCTGTGAGGTAAGCCGCCTTACCCTGTCCAACAAATCCGCATCTGCAAAAGAATTAAAGCTCTTCTCCTATGTGGAATGGTGTCTGTGGAATGCGGACGACGATATGAAAAATTTCCAGCGTAATTTGAGCACCGGCGAAGTAGAAGTCGTGGATTCCACCATCTTCCACAAAACTGAGTACCGTGAGCGCCGCAATCACTATGCTGTTTACTCCGTCAACACCAAAGTGGATGCTTTTGACACCAGCAGAGATGCTTTTTTAGGCGCATACCGCTCTTCCGCGCTTCCTGAGGCTGTAGAAAACGGCGCATGCACCAACTCCATGGCAAGCGGCTGGTCTCCGATTGCCGCACACCAGATTAACGTATCCTTAGCACCCGGCGAAAGCAAGAGCTTCGTGTTCGTACTGGGTTATGTGGAGAATCCCGAGGAAGAAAAATGGGAGTCCAAGGGCGTTATCAACAAAAAGCCTGCTTTTGCAATGCTTGACCGCTACAAAACAGACGCAGATGTGGACGCTGCTTTTGCCGAATTAAAGGCATACTGGAAGCAGCTCCTCTCCAAATATACTGTAGAATCCGGCAACGACAAAGTAAACCGCATGGTCAATACTTGGAATCAGTATCAGTGTATGGTTACTTTCAATATGTCACGTTCTGCTTCCTATTACGAGTCCGGAATCGGACGCGGCATGGGCTTCCGTGATTCCTGTCAGGATCTCTTGGGCTTCGTTCATCTGATTCCCGACCGTGCAAGGGAGCGTATCATCGATATCGCTTCTACCCAGTTTGAGGACGGCAGCGCCTACCATCAGTATCAGCCCCTCACCAAGAAGGGCAATTCCGACATCGGCAGCGGCTTCAATGACGATCCTCTGTGGCTCATCGCAGGCACCTCCGCTTATGTAAGGGAAACCGGCGATACCTCCATTTTGACAGAGAACGTTCCTTACGACAACGATATGTCCAAGGCAACCTCTCTGATGGAACATTTAAAGCGCTCCCTGGATTACATCATCAACCACAAGGGACCGCACAATCTTCCTTTAATCGGACGTGCAGACTGGAACGACTGTCTCAACTTAAACTGCTTCTCCGAGCATCCCGGTGAATCCTTCCAGACCTTTGGTCCCAGCGAAGGACCAGTTGCCGAATCCGTATTCATTGGCGGTATGTTTGTCAAATATGCTGAAGAATATGCACAGCTCGCAGAGCTGATGGGCGATGCCGGCGAGGCTAAGAGAGCACGTGATGAAGCCGCCGTTATGTACGACGCTATCTTAAAGGATGGCTGGGATGGCGAATGGTTTGTACGCGCTTACGACGCATACAGCAACAAGGTTGGTTCCAAAGAATGTGAAGAAGGACAGATTTATATTGAGCCGCAGGGCTTCTGTGTACTGGCCGGCATCGGCGTCGAGGAAGGACTTGCAGAAAAAGCGCTGAACTCCGTAAAGGAAAGACTGGACACAGATTACGGTGTTATGATTTTACAGCCTGCCTACACCAGATATCACCTTGAGCTCGGTGAAATCTCCTCCTATCCGCCAGGATATAAGGAAAATGCCGGTATTTTCTGCCACAATAATCCATGGGTATCCATCGCCGAGACCGTTATCGGACGCGGTGATCGTGCCTTTGAAATTTACAAGAAGACCTGTCCCGCTTATGTGGAGGACATCAGCGAGATTCACCGCACCGAGCCTTACGTATACTCCCAGATGGTAGCCGGCAGGGACGCCAAATTCCATGGCGAGGCAAAGAATAGCTGGCTGACTGGTACTGCAGCATGGACCTTCGTTAACATCTCCCAGTACATTCTGGGTGTATATCCTACCCATACCGGATTGTCCATCAATCCCTGCGTGCCGAAGGATTTCGGTGATTTCAAACTCACCAGAAGCTTCCGCGAAGGAACTTATCACATCGAAGTGAAGAATCCTTCCAACGTGGAAAAAGGCATTGCCTCCATGGTTGTGGACGGCAAACCGGTAGACGGCTGCGTAATCCCTTACGAGAAGGGCAAAACCGTCTACAATGTTACCGTTACTATGGGATAATTTCAATTCCTTTAGTATAATTCCTCTTTATAATTACGTCAAAACGGCAGGATAGCTATGATATCCTGCCGTTTCACGTACCATTTTTTATTAACGCAAGCTTCACATTTTACATCAATGGCGCAATCAGATTACATATTCTCCCCAGCAGCCTCTGTCGTGCAGGCAGAGACTCATAGTACCCATCTTCTACCTGCATACATTTCTGAAGCGTAGCCTGAAAATCAGCCTCTACATCTTCCACAACCGTACTCTTATAGAAATAAGCCCCACATTCAAAGTGGTGATAGAGACTTCTGTAATCCAGATTAATCGTGCCTACTACCGCCTTACGGTCATCGGATGTAAACACCTTTGCATGTACAAAACCGGGCGTATACTCATAGACCTGTACGCCGGCCGCAAGCAGAGAAGGATAATAGCTTCTCGCAATGGCAAAGGCATATTTTTTATCGGGAATATGCGGCAGTATCAGCTTGACGTCCACGCCCCTCTGCGCGGCAAACTTCAACATCATCAAAAAGCTGCTGTCCACAATAAAATATGGCGTCATAATATGTACATAATGCCGCGCCGTATTTAAAATATCCATGTAGACCTTTTCCGCTACATTCTCCTTCCTGTTCGGTCCATCGCCGTAAGGAATCACATACCCTGCTGCATCCTTATGCACACAGCGATGCAGATAATCTTCATAATTGCTTTGCTTTTCCAAAATGTTCCATGTTCTGAGAAACATCATGGTAAAGCCGTCTACCGCATCGCCCATAACCTTTACCGCTACATCCTTCCAGTGACCAAAGCGCTGCCTTTTGTTGATATATTCGTCCGCCAGATTCACACCGCCGGTATAAGCGACCTTTCCGTCAATTACCAGTATCTTTCTGTGGTCGCGGTTATTCTGATGTGTGGACAACATGGGAACAATCGGCGCAAACGCCTTGGTTTTGATTCCCAGCTTTTCCATTTTTGCCGGATAATTATAAGGGAGCAGCAAGAGCGAGCACATACCGTCATACATAAAACGCACCTCTACGCCCTCTTTCGCCTTCCTTTCCAAAATTTCCAGAATAGAGTCCCACATGATACCACGCTCTACAATAAAATATTCTAAAAAAATAAATTTTTCCGCTTTTTCCATCTCCGCAAGCATATCCTTCCATTTGTCTTCACCAAGCGGAAAATAAGTGTTCATACTGCTTCGGTATGCCGGATAACCTGCTTTTGATAAATATACCGCCAGCCTCCCTGCCTGACTGTCACAATCCATAATTTCCTGCAGAATACTTTCATCCTGCTTCATATATTGTCCTGAATTATCTATCACCTTATTCATCTCCTTTTTCAGGCTTCTGCTTCCCATATTTTTGTCCACAAAAAGAAATATAATGGTTCCAAACACAGGAAAGAGACAGATAGGAATGACCCATGCAATCTTAAACTCCGGCAAATCCTCCTTGTTTATCAAATATATCAGTACCGCAACACCGCCTACCGTCATAGCGCTAAAAACGAAAGTAGTATACTTGCCCAGCCATATAAAGCTGGAAACCAGAATCGCTGCCTGTACCAATATAGACAGGAAAATAATCATCGTCCGGCTAAATACAATTTTAAAAAACACCCTTAAAAATTTTTTCATCTGTAATACCTCTCTTATGTTACTGCGCTATTTTTTAACTATTTTAGCTTTTTAACATAGAAAGGTCAATGCACATCTTCATTCTTCTGTTATTTTTTCTGCAGGTTTGCTATCTTTTCACGAAAAAATCGCAAAAAGCACTTGACTTTTTTTCTATGTCCATGTAAAATATTTACTGTTGCAGGCGTGTTCATACATGCAGCGGCATGTGCGTTTAGCTCAGCTGGATAGAGCGTTTGGCTACGGACCAAAAGGTCGGGGGTTCGAATCCTCTAACGCACGCT
>CAMWLB010000083.1 GCA_947174985.1 uncultured Lachnospiraceae bacterium
ATGCCACACTCAGAGGAATTACCATTATTTATGAGGACAAAAACATTTTGGCTGTAAACAAACCCGCCGGTGTCCTGACGCAGCGGGACAGCAGTGGACAGCCATCTCTCAACGAATGGGTTATCGGCTATCTGCTTCACAACGGCAGGCTCTCGGAGGATACGCTGAAAACCTTCCATCCGTCCGTGCAGAACCGTCTGGATCGCAATACCAGCGGCATCGTGCTCTGCGGCGTCTCGCTGTTCGGTAGTCAAATGCTGTCAGAGTTGATTCGCAGCAGAAAGCTCAATAAATATTACATTACGATTGTCAGAGGAAGAATGGATGAGGCAGGCGAGCTTTCCGGTTTTCTTTCCAAGGATGAACAGAAGAATCAGGTACAGATAGGGGAAGTGGATGGCAGGGCTGTCAAAACAGCTTACAGACCGCTTGCCGCCGAGGACGGCTTCACATGTCTTGAGGTAAAACTGATTACAGGGCGTCCCCACCAAATCAGGGCGCATATGGCGTCCATTGGGCATCCGGTGATGGGGGATATGAAGTATGGGGATGCAGCGTTTAACGCAGACTGCCGTAAAAAATACGGCGTGCGCTGTCAGCTTTTACACGCTGCGAGAGTAGAGTTCCCCGTGCTGACAGAGAGCTTTTCCGATTTGAGCGGCAAGGTCTTTACAGCGCCGCTTCCGGCGGTTTTTAAGGAGGTATGCAGGCATGGCAACATGGAATTCCAGAGGATTGCGAGGCTCTACGCTGGAGGAACTGATAAACAGAACCAATGAAAAATACTTAGAGAATGGCCTTGCCCTGATTCAAAAAATCCCGACGCCGATTACACCAATTAAAATAGACAAGGAACACCGTCACATTACACTTGCCTATTTTGAACAGAAAAGTACGGTAGACTATATCGGGGCAGTGCAGGGAATCCCTATCTGCTTTGACGCCAAGGAATGTGCCGTGGATACCTTTGCCTTGCAGAATATCCATGAGCATCAGGTGCGCTTTATGGAGCAGTTTGAAAAACAGGGGGGCATTGCTTTTTTTCTGATATATTATACAAAACGGGACATTTTTTACTATCTTCCTTACGAAATGCTCCGCTATTTCTGGGACAGGGCAAAGAACGGCGGCAGGAAAAGTTTCCGCTATGAGGAATTGAATCCGGATTATGTCATTCCGAAAAAGAGCGGTGTGGCGGTGCCCTATCTGGAAGTGGTGAAGAAGGATTTGGAGGATCGGGAGTGATTTGTTTGCGGCAAGGGACGCCAGCAGCGCACCCTATGTCTCTTCAGACGCGCTCTCGCTCGGATAAAAACGCAGCGGTACTAGGCTCGAAAGAACCTCGCCAAGTGCCGGCGTTTTTATATGGTCTGACGAGACATAGGGTGCGCTGCTGGCTGATGACGCAATGTGTACTCTGTGGCAAACATGCACTCGTGGTAGGTGTGTTGCCTAAAGTTAGAGGCGGTTTGCGCTGAGGCTGAAAGACAAGCTGTTTAGGAAAAATGTATGGGCTTGACAATGGTGGGGGGATTTAGTATACTACCAATAGTTTCGCGTGGTAATATGATATTAGAGTAGCACGTTGAAGCAATAAAGTGAGTGGCGATGAAGGTAGGAGCGTTTCTATGAATAAGGTTTTGCTGCACACGCCTGAGGGCGTGAGGGATATATATGGAAAAGAATATTTGAAAAAGCTTGCGGTGGAGGAGAAGCTGCGCGGCAAGCTGCTTTCTTTTGGATATGAGGATATACAGACGCCGACTTTTGAATATTTTGATGTTTTTTCCAATGAGATAGGAACTACGGCGTCGAGGGATTTGTATAAGTTTTTTGATAAGGAAGGGGATACGCTGGTTCTCAGACCGGATTTTACGCCCTCTATTGCCCGATGTGCGGCAAAGTATTTTATGGAAGAAAATGTTCCCCTGCGTTTTTGTTACATAGGCAATACGTTTACCAATACCTCTCATTTACAGGGTAAATTGAAGGAGGTAACGCAGCTTGGCGCGGAGCTTATCGGAGACCCTTCCGTGGAAGCAGACGCGGAGCTGGTTAATCTTGTAATTGAGGCGCTTTTAAACGTTGGTCTTACGGATTTTCAGGTCAGTATCGGACAGGTGGAGTATTTTAAAGGCTTATGCGAGGAAGCGGGACTGACGAAGGAGACGGAACTGCGGCTTCGGGAATGTATTTCCGCCAAAAATGACTATGCTGCGGCAGATATTCTGCAGGCGGCGGGCGTATCAGAGGAGTACCGCCGTCTGTTTTTAAAGACAATGGAGACTTACGGCAGCATTGAAGATTTAAGGGAAGCAAAAAAGCTAGCGTCAAATGTGCGCTCCGTGCAGGCGCTTGCCCATCTGGAAAAGCTCTACGAGACGCTTTGCCTCTATGGCACGGAAGGGTATGTGTCCTTTGACCTTGGAATGCTCAGCAAATACCAGTATTACACAGGCATCATTTTTAAGGCGTATACCTATGGCATTGGAGAGCCGATTGTAAAGGGCGGACGGTACGATTCCCTGCTCCTGCACTTTGGAAAGGATGCGCCGGCAATCGGATTTGCCGCAGTTGTGGATGATATTTTAGAAGCATTGTCACGTCAGGGAAAAGAGATTCCTGTTCCCGAGCAGAAAAAAGAGCTTTTCTATACCGATGAAACCTACGGGCAGGTATTGAAGGAAGCACAGGAGTTGCGGAAAACAGGCGCTTCGGTTGTTATGACAAAGATTTCATAATTTTTTGTGCCGCAGGGCGGCAGAATGAGAGGAATAATGAGTACGGACGGATATTTAACATTTGCGCTGGGAAAGGGCAGGCTTGCCAAAAAAACGCTGGAATTGTTTGAGACACTTGGCATTACCTGCGAAGAGATGAAGGATAAGGATTCCCGCAAACTGATTTTTGTAAATGAAGATTTGAAGCTTCGGTTTTTCCTTGCAAAAGGACCTGATGTCCCTACCTATGTGGAATACGGCGCAGCGGATATCGGCGTTGCAGGCAAGGATACCATTATGGAGGAAAACAGAAGGGTTTATGAGGTGCTGGATTTCGGTTTCGGCAAATGCCGCATGTGCGTATGCGGACCTGCTCATGCCAAGGAGCTTTTAAAGCATCATGAGCGAATCCGTGTTGCCAGCAAATATCCCAATATTGCAAAAGATTATTTTTATAACCAAAAGCATCAGACGGTAGATATTATCAAATTAAACGGCTCTGTGGAGCTTGGACCTTTAGTGGGGCTTTCCGATGTGATTGTAGATATTGTGGAGACGGGTTCCACACTGCATGAAAACGGACTTGCCGTGCTGGAGGAAATCTGTCCGCTGTCCGCCCGCATGATTGTCAATCAGGTAAGTATGCAGATGGAAAAAGAGCGGATTACCGGCCTGATAACGAATCTGAAGGAGGCACTTCAGAAACAGTCTTAAAGGAAGTTGAAAAAGGAGATAAATGACATGAGAATGATAAAACTGACAAAAGAAACCAAAGAGGATATCCTGACAAACCTTCTGAAGAGAAGTCCTTCCAATTACGGCGCGTATGAAGCGACAGTTGCGGAGATTGTAGGGAATGTCAGGGAAAAGGGGGACGAGGCGGTATTTGCCTACACAAAGCAGTTCGATAAATTTGACTTGACAGCAGAAAATATACGGGTGACAGAGGAAGAAATCAAAGAAGCGTATCGTGCATTGGATGAGGATTTAATCGCTGTTTACAGACGGTCAGCGGAAAACATCCGCATTTTTCATGAAAAACAACTCCGCACAAGCTGGTTTGATTCCAAGCCGGACGGTACTATTTTGGGGCAGCGCATGATTCCCATTTCACGTGCGGGCGTTTATGTGCCCGGCGGGAAGGCGGCTTATCCCAGCAGTGTGCTGATGAATGTGATTCCGGCTAAGGTGGCAGGTGTGGAACAGATTATCATGACAACGCCTTGCAACAGTGAAGGCAAGGTAAATGCAGGAACGCTGGTTGCCGCTGACATTGCGGGAGTGGATGTGATTTATAAAATAGGCGGTGCACAGGCAATTGCGGCGATGGCGTTTGGCACCAGTCTGGTTCCCAAGGTGGATAAAATCACGGGACCCGGCAATATTTTTGTAGCGCTCGCGAAAAAGGCGGTGTATGGACATGTCAGCATTGATTCCATTGCCGGCCCCAGTGAAATACTGATTCTTGCGGATGATACCGCCAATCCGAGATATGTGGCGGCAGACTTATTGTCACAGGCAGAGCACGACGAGCTGGCGTCGGCTATCCTGATTACCACCTCCAAAACGCTTGCCGAAGCGGTATCAGCAGAGGTGGAGAACTTTACCGAAACACTGTCCAGAAAGGCAATTATCAATGCGTCACTTGCCAATTACGGCTATATTCTTTTAGCAGAAAATATGGAGGAGGCCGTAGATGCAGCAAATGAAATTGCATCCGAGCATCTTGAAATTTTGACAAAAAATCCGTTTGATGTGATGACAAGAATCAAAAATGCCGGCGCAATCTTTTTAGGAGAATATTCTTCCGAGCCTTTGGGAGACTATTTTGCAGGACCGAATCACATTCTGCCAACCAATGGCACTGCAAAATTTTTCTCACCCCTGAACGTGGACGACTTTGTGAAGAAAACCAGCATTATTTCCTATTCGAGAGAAGCTCTTTTAAAAGCGCATAAGGACATTGAAGCTTTTGCTGAAAGCGAAGGGTTGACGGCACATGCAAATTCGATTAAAGTAAGATTTGAAAGAAATGAGGATTTTTATGGCACGCAGCAGTGAAATAACACGAAAAACAAAAGAAACAGACATTACCTTAAGTCTTGTACTGGACGGGGAAGGAAACGGAGCGGTAAATACCGGAATCGGCTTTTTTGACCATATGCTGGAAGGCTTTGCCAAACACGGGTTGTTTGACTTGCAGCTAAAAGTGAAAGGAGACCTTCAGGTTGACGCACACCACACGGTGGAGGATACCGGTATTGTGCTGGGAAATGCCATCAGGGAGGCTTTTGGGGACAAGAAGGGAATCAAGAGATATGGTTCTTGCATCCTGCCCATGGATGACGCCTTATGTCTGTGTGCCTTAGACCTTTGCGGCAGACCTTATTTCAGTTATGAATGTGCATTTACCACGGATCGCATAGGGGAGATGGATACCGAACTGTTTCGGGAGTTTTTCTATGCCGTATCCTACAGTGCGGGCATGAACCTGCACTTGAAAATGCTTTCCGGCATAAATAATCATCATATGGCAGAAGCTATGTTCAAGGCATTTGCCAAGGCATTGGACGAAGCGCTCTGCTTTGATGGGCGGATTAAGGACGTTTTAAGTACAAAAGGAAGTCTGTAGCGCACACTTGTGCTGCAGAAGGCAGAGGGATAAATTTATGAATACGAAGAAATTTACAGCGTGCATTTACCTGTACCATGGTCATGCGGTAACGAATTTGAAGGATATGACTATCGTGGATACGGATCCTGTGCGCCTGGCGGCATATTACAGCGAGCACAATGTGGACGGCCTCATTGTCTTTGATATGTCAGAGAGTGATGCAGAGCATGAAGAGGCACTGGATATCATAAAGGAAATCTGTAACTGTGTGGGAACGGAAGTGTACGGCGCAGGCAATGTACATCGGATGGAGGATATTAAGAAGCTTCTTTATGCCGGCTGTAAAAAGGCGGTGCTCAACTATGATAAACCGGACAATATTGCCATCACCGAGGAGGTTTCCTTAAAATTCGGCAGGGACAAAATTATTGCAGCTTACAATGATTATCAAGTGATAGAAGCGAACAAGGAGCTTGTTGAGAAGTATGTGTCCTGTCTTTTGCTGATGAACGCGCATATGATACGGGAGACGGCGGAAGTTACTGCATTGCCCCTGATTGTACAGATTAACCAGCTTGCTTTAAACAAGCTTCTGGAATTTCTGGCTTACGATAATGTGGCGGGCATTACGGGCAATACCATCAATTGTAATGTAAAGGAAATTTTGGCGCTTAAGGATTTGTGTAAAGAAAATGGCATTCAGGTGGAGCAGCTTGAAGCTGCTTATCAATGGGCGGATTTTAAGACAAATGAAGCGGGCCTTGTTCCGGTTGTCGTACAGGATCATATTACTTCTGAAGTATTGATGGTCGCCTATATGAATGAAGAAGCTTACGAGAATACGCTTCGAACCGGTAAAATGACTTATTACAGCCGGAGCAGGCAGGAATTATGGCTGAAGGGCGCTACAAGCGGACATTATCAGTATGTGAAAGCACTGACTGCGGACTGCGATATGGACACCATCCTTGCAAAAGTCTCCCAGATAGGCGCGGCATGCCATACTGGCGCCAAATCCTGTTTCTTTCATGAGGTGGTGAAAAAAGAGGAAGAAGAAAAGATAAATCCCCTTAAGGTTTTTGAAGAGGTATTTGCCGTCATACAGGACAGGCGCGTGCACCCAAAAGAAGGGTCTTATACCAATTATCTTTTTGACAAGGGTATCGATAAAATATTGAAGAAGCTCGGAGAAGAAGCCACCGAGATTGTCATTGCGGCAAAAAATCCGAATACAAATGAAATAAAATATGAAATTGCTGATTTTCTCTACCACATGATGGTACTTATGGCAGAGAAAGAAGTAACATGGGAGGAAATTACGGAAGAACTGGCAAAACGCTGAAAATCCGCATATCTGACCGGCTTGTATCATACAATTTAAAAATGGAATCCGAAAACAGGCAAGAGGTTGACATAATAAATCATATTATGTGTGCTTCTTGCTTTTTCCACTTCATTTTGCTCTTGTTTATGAAAAATTGCAGATGAAAGGATTACAGGTATGAGTGATGTGACGGCCGAAAGGCGGTTGGAGTTAATCCGCAATATCAGGGAAGAAAATCAGAAAAACAGAATGCGTATGAAAAACAGGGAGCATATTTTATATGGGCGGGAATATGATACAGCGCCCATGCAGGATACCGGAGAACTGCCGGCAGCGCCGGCCCGCACATCCACTCTGATATTGCGGACAATTATTGCGGCAGTATTGCTTTCCCTGTTCATTATTATGGACTATATGGAAGCAGACTGGCTGCCCATAGACATGAATACCATAAACGACTGTCTTAAGGAAAATTACACCGTAAATATAATTGATTTTATGGATAAAATCACGTATACTTTAGACAATGAAAACAGCCCTGCGGCGGAATGAGAGGACGTATGAATAAACTGGCGCTGTCAGATGACATTTTAATGAAGATAGAAAAACCGGCAAGGTATATTGGCGGGGAAGTCAATGCGGTGGTTAAGAATAAAGATGAGGTGGACATGCGGATTGCCATGTGCTTTCCGGATGTATATGAAATCGGAATGTCCCATTTAGGGATTCAGATTTTATATGATATGTTCAACAGACTTGACGGCGTGTGGTGCGAGAGAGTCTATTCTCCGTGGGTGGATTTGGACGCCGTTATGCGAAAGGAAAAAATCCCCCTGTTTGCACTGGAATCACAGGAACCAGTCAGGAATTTTGACTGGCTGGGCATCACCCTGCAATATGAAATGTGCTATACAAACATCCTGCAGGTTCTGGATTTGTCGGGGATTCCCCTTTTGGCGAAGGACAGGGGAGAGGATATGCCGATTGTGATAGGCGGCGGTCCCTGTGCCTACAATCCGGAACCGATTGCTGATTTCTTTGATTTATTCTATATTGGTGAGGGGGAAACCCAGTACGAAAAACTGATTTCTCTTTATCGTTTGTGCCGGCGGGACAAGCTTGGCAGGAAGGAATTTTTAAGGCGGGCCGCCCAGATTCCGGGCATCTATGTGCCTATGTTTTATGAGGCGGCTTACCATGAGGACGGCACCATTGCTTCCTTTACCCCGACGGAAGAGAATATCCCTCCTGTGATTGTAAAAGAAATAGAGAAAGAAGTGTCCTCCACTTACTATCCGAAAAAGCCGCTGGTTCCTTTTATGCGGATTACACAGGACAGGGTAGTGCTGGAGATTATGCGTGGTTGTATCAGAGGCTGCCGTTTTTGTCAGGCGGGACAGATTTACCGTCCCGTGCGTGAGCGCAGCCTTGACATGTTAAAAGAATATGCCACGGCCATGTTAAAGAATACAGGACAGGAGGAAATATCCTTAAGCTCGCTCAGTTCAAGCGACTATAAGAAGCTACCTGAACTGATTGACTTTCTGATTGAGGACTGCAGCAAAAATCATGTCAATATTTCCCTGCCATCTCTTAGAATTGATGCCTTTTCCTTAGATGTAATGCAAAAGGTACAGGATGTCAAAAAGACAAGCCTTACCTTTGCGCCGGAAGCGGGAAGCCAGCGCTTGAGAAACGTTATCAACAAAGGGCTGACAGAGGAGGATATTTTAAATGGCGCAGCGCTTGCCTTTGAAGGCGGCTGGACAAGGGTAAAATTGTACTTTATGCTGGGACTTCCCACAGAAACGGAAGAGGATATCAGAGGCATTGCGGAATTGTCCAATAAAATTGCCGCTACCTTTTTTGAGACAGTCCCCAAAGACAAACGTGTCAATGGCAAGGTGCAAATTGTGACGAGTACGTCATTTTTTATCCCCAAGCCCTTTACTCCTTTTCAATGGGCAAGGCAATGTACCAAGGACGAATATATCGATAAGGCATATCTGACGAGAAACGCTATCAAGGAGCAGCTTAATCAGAAGAGCATCAAATATAACTGGCATGAGGCGGATACTTCTGTGTTAGAGGGTGTGCTTGCCAGGGGAGACCGACGGATTTCACAGGTATTATTAAAGGTTTATGAAAAAGGCGCCATCTACGATGCGTGGAGTGAATATTTTGACAACGAAAAGTGGCTTTCCGCTTTTTCAGAGTGTGGGCTTGACATTGATTTTTATACCACAAGGGAAAGAGGACTGGATGAAATATTCCCATGGGATTTTATAGACTGCGGTGTATCAAAGGATTTCTTAAAGCGGGAATGGCTTAAGGCGCAGAAAGAAGAGATAAGCTATAACTGCCGCAAGGAATGTCAAGGCTGCGGCGCCATCCGCTTTGGCTGCGGCGTCTGCTTTGAGGAGCACTATGACGACAATACGCCGTGCTGGTCCTAGAAGTGCAGGCTGTTAAGGCTTTAGAAAAAGCTTACACATAATTTCAGGGTGGTATGGCTTTAGGAAGGTATGATTTAGTATGAAAATCAGAATTAAGTTCAGAAAATACGGCAATCTAAAATATATCGGACATTTGGATGTGCAGCGTTTTTTCCAGAAGGCTGTGCGAAGAGCGGGGATTGATGTTGCCTATACAACAGGGTTCTCGCCGCATCAGATTATGTCCTTTGCGGCTCCTTTAGGCGTCGGGCTGGAAAGTAATGGAGAATACATGGATATGGAATTAAACAGCTTCACGGACTGTCAGGACATCGTGACCAGGCTGAATCAGGCGTGTGTAGAAGGGATTGAGATTCTTTCTGCCGTGGTTCTGCCAAAGGAAGCCGGCAACGCTATGGCAAGCGTTGCGGCGGCAGGCTATACGGTGCGTTTTCGGGAGGGCAGGGAACCGGAATTTGACTGGCAGAATAGAATCGCCTCCTTTTATGGCAGAGAATCTATACCGGTTACGAAGGAAACAAAGAAAGGCACGGCAGAAATCGATTTAAAACAGGGAATCTTTTCGATGGAGCTTCGTGGAGATACGCTGTATATGCTGCTTGATGCAAGCAGTGCCGGAAATATAAAGCCCCAGATGGTAATAGAAGCATTTCTTTCTGATAATCAGGATACCTTAAAGGAAAACGCACTTTTGATTACAAGGGAGGAAACCTATACCAATATCGGCACACCCGATATGCCAAAGCTTGTGCCGCTTGAGGCCGTAGGACTGGAGACGGCATATGAGTGATAAAAAATTGCTGTTGTATAAAGATCAAAACAAAATCGTAGTACTGCGGATAGGAGCAGGACGGCTTCATTCCGTTCAGGTATATGATGAGGCAGATACTGCAATAAAGGATAATATATATATTGGGAAAATCATACATCTTCGTCATAATATCAATGCCGCATTTATAGATGTTCAGAAAGACCTCAACTGCTTTCTTTCCCTTGAAAGGCCGTTGAAGTCGGTGTATATGCTGAATCGTCCCTACGACGGCAGACTGATAGAGGGAGATGAACTTATTGTACAGGTTTCAAAAGATGCCATCAAAACAAAAATACCGGTTGTAACCACAGATTTTGCCCTTTCCGGCAGATATCTTGCCATATCGGTCGGCGCAGGCAAACTGCGTTTTTCTAAAAAGATTTCCGAAGAAAAGCAGCAGGAGATAGAAACTTTTCTACACAAATCCGGATATATTAACTGCAAGCGCGTGATTCTGTTTCCCCATAGAAAGCTGGCTGATAGTG
>CAMWLB010000084.1 GCA_947174985.1 uncultured Lachnospiraceae bacterium
ACCATAAACAAAGAAGGAACCAGCAAAAAAAGGGTGGTGTATTCCTTCGAAGGCGATGAAGGCATTTTCTTAAAATTTATTTCCTTCTGGCTGTACCGCTACGACGGCCTGTTTTGTGACAACTGCTACGCGTTTCGGCGCGGCATCGGAGCCAAAACTGCCATTTCACGGTTGCGCTCAGATAAACGGACCGGAACAAGTTATTGCTTGAAGGTGGATATCAGCAATTATTTTAATTCCATAAATGTGGAAAAACTGCTCTCTCAACTGGACTTTTTAAAGGAAGACGACATGCCTTTATACCAACTTTTTGAAAAAATTCTTTTGGAAGAACGGGTGAGGGACGGCAAAAAACTACTGTACGAAAAACACGGCGCCATGGCGGGAACGCCTTTTTCCCCCTTTCTCGCCAATCTATATCTTAAAGATACCGACTTTCTTTTCCAAAAAGAGAGCATACTCTACTTTCGGTATTCTGACGATATCCTGTTATTTGCCGACAGCCCACAGGAATTGGCACGGTGGCAGGAGCAGCTTAACCGACAGCTCTCTGATTTAGACTTAACCCTTAATCCTGACAAGCTTCGAGTTTACAAGCCTGGGGAAGCACTGGAATTTTTAGGCTTTTGTTACCGGAACGGAGAAATTGATTTATCAGACCACACGATCGCAAAGACCAAATCTAAAATCAAACGGAAATCAGAAGCGCTGCGGCGCTGGCAGCGGGAAAAAAATCTTTCTGGAGAAAAAGCAGCCATTGGCTTTGTCCGCGCCATGAACCGGAAATTCTTTGGAAATACCGCGTCTGAAGACACCGGATGGGAAGATTTTACATGGAACCGCTGGTTTTTCTCCAATCTGACGGTGGATACCGGCCTGCGCGAAATCGACGCTTACATGCAGGAGTATATCCGTTATACCGTCACCGGACGCCACTATAAGGGCAATTACCGGATCCGCTATGAAGCCATGAAAAAATGGGGCTACCGCAGTCTGGTACATGAATTTTGGAATTGGAAACAAAATTCTTGACATCTGCCACTATTTATTGTATGATTTTCATGTTCGGCATAAGAGCGATGCGTGGCTCAGCTTGGTAGAGCGCTACGTTCGGGACGTAGAGGTCGCAGGTTCAAATCCTGTCGCATCGATTTTTAAAAAGCATGGGTGATAAACGCCCATGCTTTTATTCATTTTTCATCATA
Source organism: uncultured Lachnospiraceae bacterium (assembly GCA_947174985.1). Lineage (GTDB taxonomy): Bacteria > Bacillota > Clostridia > Lachnospirales > Lachnospiraceae > Acetatifactor. The sequence continues at coordinate 1,206 of CAMWLB010000084.1, forward strand.
ATCCTTCTCCAGTTCACGCAGTCTGTCGTTGATTCTTTTCGCCTCACCCCGATTAAAGAGATAGAAGCAGAACCAGATTGCAATAAACATACCACAGGAAATTAAAAACTGAGAGACTGTATATAGAATGTTGTCCGGATAAAAAGGAATCCAGCCTAAATAAAGGGCTGTTGGATAAAAAACACCCATACCGACTCCGAAATGTATCAGTCTCTTTGCGATTTCAGGAAGCTTCTCAAATTCATAGACAATAGAAACCGAACCACAGCCAATCCCGACAATCATGGCGCCAATTGCCTGTCTCGTAAAATCCTTCATTATCAATAATAGAAAATCTTCTCCACCAAACATAGAACCGATAAGACAGGAAAACACAAGAACCGTACAGCCCCAGGCAATCCCATAACAAAAATATTTGATTACCATCTTCACCATATGTTTCATTCCAATCCCAGCCTTTCTTTAAATATTTTTCGAAAACTTCTGGAAATATAGCTTTCCATTCCATTTTTCATAACCAGTTCCATCGTCCCGTTAAAGCCCGCCGCCACATGGCTGATTCGCCGAATGTTGATGATGGTGGATTTGGAAATCCGGACAAACCGGCTGCCAAGTATCTGCTCCAGCTCATACAAGGGCTTGCTCAGTACATACCGGTTTTTCATTCCGTCGTAGCAGACAATCTCCCGCCCCTCCGTACACACCAGATCCAGTTTTTCCGGCTCAATAAAGTAGGTCTTTCCCTCCCTTACCGCAATTAGCGTCAAAGAATCTGTTTCCGCCCTCTCCAGCAAAGAAATCGCCTCCGCAATCGTCGGCGTCATTTTCTCTATATGAAGAACCGCATAAGGTTCTTTGTAATCCGTACTTATTTTACATTCTACCTTCATGATGTACCTCTGTATATTTGAGCGCTTGACTCTGCCCTTTACGGACATTATACCACACTCCGCCTTCTTGATTCTTGTATTTGGCACATGAATTTCTACCTCTTGCGCAGTGGACGCTGCCGCTTCTGCAAACCTTATTGTTTGTTTGCACTGTCTACTATACGATAGAGCAAAGCAAAAATGACAGAAGAAATGGAGGATGACATGGCACAAGAAATTGTAAAAGTGGAAAACTTGAATTTAACGTACAAGACTCTGCGGGCAGTTCAGAATGTCTCATTTTCGCTGAAGGAAGGAGAGCTTCTGGCGATTATCGGACAGAACGGCTCCGGAAAAACTTCGACTGTAGAATGTATCGAGGGTTTGCGAAAACCGGACAATCATGCTGTTTTAGTCTTTGGAAAAGACCCCTGGCTGCATCGCAGGGAGATTTATCAAAAAATGGGAGTTCAGCTACAGGAAGCAGCGTATCCTTCTCAAATCAGAGTAGAGGAGCAGTGCAGGCTGTTTGCAAGCTTTTATGAAAAACCTGCGGACTGGAGTTTACTGCTGTCACAGCTAAATCTTGACAGCAAAAAAAAATGTCGGATTAGTAAGCTCTCCGGCGGAGAAAAACAGCGCCTGTCCATTCTGCTCTCCCTCATAGGGCGTCCAAAACTCTTAATATTGGATGAACTGACGACCGGTCTTGACCCGGAAGTCCGGCAGAGTATGTGGAGCAGTTTTAAAGACATAAAAGAAAACGGCATTTCCATTATCATGGTTTCACACTATCTGGATGAGGTGGAAGCGCTTGCCGACAAAATTCTCTATCTGGAAAATGGAAAACAGCAATTTTTCGGCTCACAGCAGGAATTTCGCGCATACGCAAAAAGCCGTATTCCTGCACAGGAATGGCATGACAATGTTTCTTTAGAAAAACTATATTTAATGATTGCCCCCAAAACGAAAGGGCTTACTGTGGGAGGAATATATGAAGCATAATACAAGACAGTTTGCAGTAATTTGTAAAATAGAATTTCTTTTATTCCTGCGAGATTTTTTCAGCTTTTTCTTTACCATTGTATTTCCTGTCTTAATGCTTGTCCTGTTTGGAAGCATATATGGAAATACACCCCTATATCCGGGTTCTTCCCTGAAAAGCATGGATGTTTCTGTTCCGGCGTACGCTGTCATGGTTATCAGTGTTACCGGTCTGATGGCATTTCCGCTGACCTTAGCCGGATATAAAGAGAAAAAAATTTACAAGCGCTTCGACGCCACACCGGCCGGCAAAAAAACAATCATACTGGCGCAAATAATCATAAACCTTGTTATGACCTTTATCGGTATCGGGATACTTCTGGCTGCCGGCAAAATTCTTTATCATATACAGATTTTGGGAACCGCCGCAGCTATCGGCGCCGGTTTGCTGTTTTCCGTTGCCTGTATGTTTTCCATGGGATTTTTCTTTACTGCCATAGCAAGAGATGAAAAAATTACCAATCTATTGTGTTATCTTTCGTACTTTATTATGCTGTTTTTATCCGGCGCAACCATACCCGATATGCTGTTTCCTTCTAATGTAAAGAAGGTTGCCGCTTTTCTGCCGATGACACATGCCGTTGATTTGATGCAGGGCGTTTTTGCCGGAGAAGGTCTTGTAAACCACGCAAAAGAGCTGCTCATCCTCGGCGCGTTATCGGTGGTTCTTACGTCTGCAGGCGCTGTTTTGTACAGGAAAAAGGATTGGGCATAATATTGATTTATAATGGGTATCGTGGTATTTTATAAAATAGAAAACGCATCCACAGAAAGGATACCTATGCTCACCGAAGGTTCACAAAGACGAATTAATATTATTGATATTCTCAGCAATAGAAGCACACCCATTTCCGGCGCAGAGCTGGCAAAGCAGTTTGGCGTCAGCCGTCAGGTTATCGTACAGGACGTGGCGCTGCTGCGCGCGGAAAACAGGGATATTTTATCCACCAATAAGGGCTATCTTTTGTTTAAACCCCACTCCGACGATTATTCCTGCAAGGAGGTTATTCTGGTAAAGCACACGGAAGAACAGATTTTGGACGAAATGTCTTCCATCGTGGATTTGGGCGGCAGAATGCTGGACGTTTCCATTGACCATGACTTATACGGGCAGATTCGTTCGGATTTGGTTATCAACAACGCGGAGGACGCCGGCGACTTTTATCAGAAAATGCGTGAAAGCACTTCAAAGCCTCTGTGCGCCCTGACCGACGATTATCATTATCACACCATTTCAGCGCCTTCCGTAAAAGCGATGGAGCTGATTAAAGCCGATTTACGAGAGAAAGGGTATCTCATTGAATGACGCCCTAAAACCTATGTCGTCCACCTCCGCCGCTTCTGCCGCCCCCGCCTCCACTGCTTCCTCCACCGCCTCCACTGCTTGAACTCACCGGATTGTAGGTACGTGTCTGGTGGGTAAAAACAGCAAGCGGTTTCGTATAAGAAAACTGAACCGGTACATTTTCCATCATTTTCTTTTTTCCGGGCTTTTTGGCCCCGGCGAACACACAGACCACCCCATAATTTAACAGCAGAGCTAACAGAATTGCCAGCAGACCATTGCTGATATATTTCATTGGCTGTGCAATTTTCTGCCCCTTTAACAAGGAAAGTATCTGTTCAAAGGCTTTTTGCGCGCATACAAAGTACTCTTTATCAGAGGCATAACGGTACACATTGTCGGTAATGGTGTTGGCGTACGCTGTCGTAATTACTTTATAAACCGCTCCGTCACTGTGAATCCAAATAATCCGATTGTCCATATCAATCAAAAACAATGTACCGGACGCCGTACCAAACATATCTTTATAATAACTTCTGGCATAGTTCTCCGTACTCATGTAATTGTCATCAATGGTTTTAAAAGCCGCATTTCCATATGCTGTGATTTCTTCCAGCAGTTCTTGCAGCGCAGCCTCCTCCTCTTCCGAGAGCAGATTTGCATCATCCTCTATCACAGCCTGATATCCGGTATCCGAATTGACATAAGCCGGTTTGGCATAGCAGACCATGAAAAAAGAAAAAAACAGGACAATTCCCAAAAAAATCCTTCTCACACTTCTCCTCCCCGTCGGTTAAACTGCGGAAGCTTTCTCATCGTAAGCAGGTTATAACGTCTGATGATATCTATCAGCGTCCATATTACCATGCAGAGAGAAACCACTGCCCCGCCATAATAATACAAATCAGAAACCGGATTTAACGCCAAAATCACCCCTGCAAGCACCACTGCACCGAGAGGCTTTACCAATACAGGAAGAGCCACCTTCATTGGTATCCTCCGCTTTCTAAGACTGCCGCCCAGCACTATCCCTGCTGCTGCCAGCGCAAACAGAATACCCGTCACAAGACCACTGCCGCCGCTAAAAATTTCCGCCAGCAGGATATAGGGGGCAAAAAAACCCAACACGGTGATAAGTATACTCGTCGAAATGATTTTTGTTTTCTTTTTGACCTCGCTGCTTTTTCCCTGCACAAACTGATATCCTTTATCCTCTTCTCCTGACTCCTTTACCATCAGGTGGGACAACTGGGAAATCGACACATAGGCACAAATACAAGCCAGCAGCGCCGCTAAAATAAGAAGCCACATCGGTATGATGGTGAAAAACAAATTAAGCAGTAAAAACAAAGGCAATGCCAAAAACAGGGAACCGGCTACATACTTTTTCACATCGACCGGCAAATCCGCCGCCGCTTTACCCGTCTGTCCGTTGACAACCGCATACGCTACCTTGTCACCTTTCCGGTAAGAAAGAAACCAGACCGGCAGCATCGCCAGCTCTTTCACGGTCTGTGAAGGCTGCAATGCGTTTTTTAAGGAATTTCTGTTTTTTCCTTCTCTTACATGGAAGCGGGAACAGACCGCGTTTTTGGATATCCGCTTAGACCCGTCCTCCATTACCATATCCTGTGCTTCTCCTTCATACACGTAGCTGTCCACATCGTTGGTATCCGCATAAAATCCGCTTAAAAAAGATGGTGTAAACGGTTTTTCTTCTTCCAGATGAAAAGGCGCTATGGCGCCGCTCAGATTATCAGAAAAAGCAGCCGATGCATCGTAAGCAATCCCGCTGTAAGCAGCATCCACATTACTTTGCATGGTATAATGCCTTGTAATCAGATAATCCCCTTTCTGTCTGCTTTTATTTCCGTTAAAAAAGATGGTTTCTTTCTTTTCAAAAGAATAAATCCAATAGGGCATATAAATACCCCGGAACTTCTCAATATGCGCCTCATCCCGCAATTCCTTCGGGGCAAAAATGGCACGCCTCACCATTTTTGCGTATGCCCTTTTACAATCATCCTTTGTCTTTGTAAAGGGAATGATGTGATGAGGACGGCGCTCTTTGCTGACACGGCTGCTTAAAATGGTCGCCGCGCCGCAGAAATTGCAGAAGGTTGCCGCAGTCGTATCTTCGCTTAGGATTTCTCCGCCGCACTGCGGACAGGTAAACACAATTACCTCATACTGCGTGGACTCTTCCGCATCTCTTTCTTTGTAAACGTCGTAGGGATCCTCCATCGTACCGCAAAACTCGCAGAACAGCTTCTGGCTTGCGATATCAAACTTCAGATTTCCTGCACAATTTCGACATTCATACATGCTTATATCCTCATGCATACCGCAAGCCGTACTTGCGATATTTCATTTTCAAACTTTTCTATTTTAGAACATTGCAGACATGCCCACTGCCAACATAAAGATGTAATACATCAGCCTCATAAAGCACCATACAATTGCTATGGTACATAATACTTTCCCTATTCTTGCCTTGTCTGCCATATCAGAGTCCATGCCTTCCTTACAGTAGCTCAATCCCATAATACCAAATATCAGACCTACGATAGATATAATAAAGGAAGTAAACACTGCAGCAACTCCAAAAGTAAGTCCTTTTGCCGCCTTTTGATTCTTTTCCGCCCGATAGTCCGGTTCCCAAGGCGCAGACGTATTGGGCTGCGTTGAACCGGCAAGATTCCATGTAGTCCTCTGCGTACTCTGTTTTCCACCCATCCAGCTCTCCGTGTAAGTGGTTTTCGAAGAATTGCGGGACGGCTGTGAAGAATCCTGTCCTGCCGTTCTTTGCGGCTGTGTGGCATAGGGCGGTGTAGACGGCTGCTCTTTCGGCTGCGCATAGGGCGGTACAGAAGACTGTACAGGCGGCGTATACGGCTGTGCGGCAGAAGACTGTATTGGCGGCGTATATGACTGTGCAGGTTTTGACTGCTGATAGATATCTTCCGAGCGGGTATATTCATCCTTAATGGGATGGCGCAGTGTTTCTATCAGCTTATCAATGCTTTCTTTATATGCCCGCTTTTTGCTTCCGGTTCCGGTCAACCCCACCTCATTGCCAAAGCTGCCTTTCAGCCATGCTTCTATATGTAAAATACCGCTCATATAACTCCATATTAAGTACCGGTTTCCTTTTACATCACTGTCAGCACTCATATAGACCAGCTCATCCTTCCACTCGGTACGGATATACCGGTTCCTGTACAAATACTGCTCCATCGCTTCGCTGACTACGTCAAGCGGCTGATTAATCCCTGCATCCTGTATATATCTTGCCATAGCGTCCTCCTCCTTTAGCCGTCAGTCACTTTTGCTGAAGCTATACTACTATTCTACTGTAAATCAGAAGACATTTCCACTTTTATTTGATACTGGATTCATGAATATAATTCGGGGCTTTTGACACCCGAATTATAATAAGAGAGAAGCCCGAAAACTTCTCCCTTATCCTGCAAAACTTACATCTGTGCATTTCCATACTGCTGCTGTTCCTGCTGTCCCTTGTTGAAAAGGTTCCTGAATTTAGCGGAAAGCTTGCAGAGCTTGTCATACAAATCAAAAGTAATCTCTGTGGAAGGTGCAACCTGCATATAAGACACCATCGTCTTTACCATCATATAGCTGTCCACAAAAGAGCTTTTGATAATCGCTGCTATTATCAATGCAAGAATGAACGCGAATATCCAGTGTATGTGTAACAGTGTGAAAAGACTTGCAAAAATCAGGAACGGCAGAAGCCATGCCAGAAGAGATATACCCATCACGATCAGCGTCGTCACCGCAGCATTTTTTAAGAGCGTTTTCCAGTTCTGAAAATAAATTACAACACCGTCGGCTGCACTCTTGAACGCCGACTGCTCCCTATGTAAAAAGGTATAGCCGAGACAGCACTCATCAATATAATTCAATGCGATGTGGACAAATAACTGCGCAAATGATACAATAACCGCCACACCCGGGATTTTGCCGAGCAGGTCTTCCAGCTTCTGAAGTCCTCTCTGGAGCTGGCTTACCGCACCGCTCACCAACCGGTCAACCACAAAGTAAACGTTTGCCGTTGCAAAACGTTCTTTTACCATGCTCTTTGCCGCCTCAAGTTGATTTTCCGGCAAGGTGCCTGTCGTCACCGCTGTCGTCACCATTGCCACATGTCCCGCTTTCAGCATATAACCTATGTAACGCTCCGCAAAAGTGAAAACACCACCGATTAAAATTGCCCAAAGAGAAAGCGCGATTGCTATACCGCTTCCGCTTCCGACAAGACTTCCAATCCATAGAAACAGGAACATCGTCACCGCTGAAATCAGAAAAATGGCACCTCCAAGCGCCAGCTTCAGCCAGACAAATTTCATAGTTTTCAAATACACGTCTGTTGCTTTCAATTATTTTCCCTCCATTCATAATTTGTACGTATTTGCCATTTACCTTGTGTTAAAATTACAAATGCGTCATTTACAGTATACCGAACAGAGGTCTTTCTCTCTACGGAAAATTCCGCACGATTATAGTAAAAATAGCGGAAATTTTGCACGATAATACCCTTCTTTGGCAAAATCTGCGTTTTTGTCAAAAAAGGGTATTTTTTCCATTATTTAAAGGGTATTTACATCCGTTTCCAAGATAATTTTCCGGATAGGAAGGATACGCTCCGGCGATACGGAAAGCTCATCTACTCCCATCTTTAAAAACTCCTGTGTCAGAGAGGTATCCGCCCCCAGTTCGCCGCAGATACCTGCCCAGATTCCCGCCTTGTGAGCATTGTCCACCACCGTTTGTATCATACGGAGAATTGCCGGATGGTGAGAATCGTAAAATGCATCCAATTCAGGATTCTGTCTGTCGATTGCCAGCGTGTACTGCGTCAAGTCGTTGGTTCCAATGCTGAAGAAATCAACCTCTTTTGCAAGTTCGTCACTCATCACCACGGCTGCCGGGGTTTCAATCATAATGCCCTGCTCCACCTCGCCGTACTCGATCTGCTGCTCTTCCAGCTCTTTTTTTACCTCGGCAACGATTTCCTTAATTTTCCGTACCTCATCCACAGAAATAATCATGGGGTACATGACTGCTATGTTCCCGTATGCACTGGCACGGAAAAGTGCACGGAGCTGTGTTTTAAAGACCTCCGGTCTTGTCAGGCAGATACGGATGGCGCGAAGTCCCATGGCTGGATTTTCTTCATGCGCAAGCTTAAAATAGTCCGCCTGCTTATCTGCTCCTATGTCCAGTGTGCGGATAATCACCTTCTTGCCCGCCATGGTTTCCGCAACAGTTTTATAAACCGTAAACTGTTCTTCTTCTGTTGGATAGTTCTCTTTCTTCAGATACAGGAATTCACTTCTGAAAAGACCGATTCCGCCTGCATCGTTCTGGAGTACCATCGCCAAATCCCTGCTGTTTCCAATGTTGGCGTACAACTTGATTTTCCTGCCATCCAAGGTAATGTTTTCTTTTCCCCGAAGCGTAAGCAAAAGCTCCTTCTGTTCCTCTTCCGTTTTTTTGCGTTCCTGCATCTGCACAAGGATTTCCTCCTCCGGCTCCACATAGAGCATGCCTTTCGCACCGTCTATAATTGCCAGCTTTCCGTCCACGGTATCGTCAAGCGGAATGGGCGTGCCGATAAGTGCAGGAATATTCATTGTTTTAGCTAAAATGGCAGTATGAGAATTGAGTGAGCCATGTACTGTCACAAATGCCAGCACCTTATCCTTATCAAGCTGCACGGTTTCGCTGGGAGCAAGGTCATCCGCTGCAATAATCACAGGCTCCGAAAGCTTCTCCATCCCCGCGCTTTTGCCGTTTAAGACTGTCAGCAGCCTCTCGGAAATATCTTTTACATCCGCAGCGCGCTCCCGCATATAATCGTCTTCCATATCAGAAAACATTTTATAGAAATTGTCGGAAGTGGCAGCAACAGCATACTCGGCATTGACGGATTGGGTCTCTATCATATTTTCAATCGCTTCCACAAAC
>CAMWLB010000085.1 GCA_947174985.1 uncultured Lachnospiraceae bacterium
TTACAAAACCACGCCCAACCGCTTTGTTACTTCCGGTTATGTGACGCTTGAATATCTCAAGCGGCATTTCAGGGGCGGGAACTTGTTCGTTATCGGAACGGAATCTTTTAAACAGGAACTTCGGCAGAACAAATTTACCGTCACCGATTCTGCGAACCTTTCTGTTGACTGTGTGCTGGTTGCCTTTGACCGGGAATTAACCTACCGCAAACTGGAAAACGCCTGTACCATTCTGGCAAACACCAACGTACCCTTTCTGGCTACCAACCCCGACCTGCGTTGTCCCATGACAACAAACTATATTCCCGACTGCGGTGCTATCTGTCAGATACTGACCTCCACCATCGGAAAGGTTCCTATCTATCTCGGCAAGCCGTCCCGCACAATCTGTGACATTTGCCTCGAAAGGACGGGCTATACCCCCGAAGAGACCCTTGTCATCGGGGACAGGCTATACACAGATATCGCCTGCGGCATCAATGCCGGTATTGAGCCCTGTGTGCTGTACTCGGGCGAAGCAACCCCCGAAGAAGTCGCGCGCTCCGAATACCAGCCCACCTATGCCTTTGACGATGTCACACAGCTTTATGAAGCTTTAAAAACAGCTTCTTCCCAAGCTTAAGAATATCACCATCTGCAATTGGCTCGTCCGTCTCTGCTATTTTTTCGCCATTCTTTCTGACGCCACCCTGACTGACGAGCCGCCGCAGTTCACCTGTGCCGGCAGCATAGCCGGCAGCGGCAATGATACCCATAATATCCTTAAACGTATTACATTCTATCGGAATATCCAGCACCGGCACTTCCTCAGGCGTTGCCTTTCTGCCAAACGCTTCCCTGTAAAATTCCTCCGCCCGCTTTTCTTCCTCCACTCCGTGGTACAGGCATGTCACAATTTTTGCCAGTTCCAGCTTGACATCGCGCGGATTTTTACCATCCGCCAGTTCTTCCCTGATAAGGTCGATTTTCTCCGGCAGTTCGTCCGTGGCAAGTTCAAAATAGCGGATAATTAAGTCATCCGGTACCTCCATCACCTTTTTAAACATGACTTTGGCTTCCTCCTGTATGCCGATATGGTTGCCCAGACTCTTACTCATTTTTTCCACGCCGTCAAGCCCCTCCAAAATCGGCATGAAAAGCGCTGCCTGCGGCTCCTTCCCCATGGTTTTCTGCAGGCTGCGCCCCATTAGGATATTAAAAGTCTGATCCGTTCCTCCCAGCTCTAAATCGGCATCTATGGCAACAGAATCGTACGCCTGCATCAGAGGGTAAAAAAACTCGTGCAGACCGATGGGGACATTGCTAGTAAAACGCTTCTTAAAATCATCCCGCTCCAGCATCCTTGCCACCGTTATGGTGGACGCAAGTTGCAGCACCTCCTCAAACCGCAAAAGCTCCAGCCATTCTCCGTTGTAGTAAACTGCGGTCTTTTCCCTGTCCAGTATCCTGAATATCTGCTCCTGATAGGTAACTGCATTTTCCATCACCTGCTTGTCACTGAGCGCCTTCCTTCCCTTAGATTTTCCGGTCGGGTCCCCGATTCTCCCCGTAAAATCGCCGATGATGATTTTTATTTGATGCCCCAAATCCTGTATCTGCTTCAGTTTGCGCAGGACAACCGCATGTCCCAGATGAATGTCCGGCGCACTTGGGTCAAGCCCCAGCTTCACATTTAAGGGGCGGTTCTCCCGTATAGAACGCTCCACCTTCATTCGAAGCTCCTCTTCTCCCACTACCTCTGCCGCACCCTTTAAGATAATGCGCATTTGCCTGTCAACTTCCTTTTCCACCATTTCCTTTGTCTGCATCTGCTCTGTCATTTTCTTTTCCACCTTTCCTCTTGTTTTTTTGTTTGGATTTTCTTTCACACTTGCAATGATTAAGCAGCCATGCATTCTTATCTTACAGCCTTTATTGTCATGACCAACAGAATCCTCACTTTACCGGAACTCCATTGTCCTGAAAAACAAAAAACTCCCGTCCTTCAAAAGGACGAGAGCTTATCTCGCGTTACCACCTTATGTTTATAAACAGCTCACGCTGCTTACCTCTTCAAGTACGGCTCCACCAGCCTGTTACCACGGCTTCATGGGCGATACTCTAGCACTATAACGTGTGCGGGCTCCGTCGCAGCCTACTCCTTGCCGCCGCAGACCTACCTACGGTACGCTCATTTCGGTGCGAAGCTCAAAGATGTATTCGTGCAAAGCTTCCCATGCGCCTCTCATCAACCGGCTGCTTTCTGTATGCTTCCCTTCGCACTACTTATTCTTGTCATTGCTTTTCTTAATCAAAACTTGAAATATGAAATTAGGACTATTATAAAGAGGGAAAGTAAAAATGTCAAGAGGGGAGGAATGAAAATCCTAATTCAATCTTCCCGCTTTTCCGTCTGTCAGCCGATAATACCCCCATTCGGCTTCCTCTCTAAGTTTGGCTTCAAACATCCAATACAAATACCCTTCTGCCAAAAATAAACGAATATCGCCAATTTTCTCCGATTCCACTTCCACCGTGCAAAGCTCCTGTATTTCTCTTCCATCCCACTGAAAAATCTGAAAGCTCCCCACCTCCTCCTGCACACACCAATACAGCTTATGCCCATCGCTTACCGGCCGCTGTATGGAATATTCCAAGTCTGTATCCGTCCCCGTTTTTAGGTCAAGCACATGCCGCGTATTTGTCCTCACGTCATAATAGGACAGCCAGTTTCCCGCAAGCAGCGGAAAAACCATCCCGCTTTCCACAAAATAATTTGTTTCTGTTTCTGTATCCCATGCCAGCACATATCCTCTTTCAAACAAAAAGCGCGGTTTTTCGGTTATCACCATATTGTATAGCAAATATCTGCCGTCTGTGTTCAAAAAAGCATATTCTATTTCTGACAGCCCGACGATTTCACTATTTGGTTCATCTAACTTCATAGCGGAAAGTCCTGGATCCAGCAAATACATTACATCCCGTAAAACCATAACTTCCCCGCACGGCTTTTCATACAGTACTTCTGCTTCTTTCGTATTGCAGTCAATCCTTACAAAACTATCAATATATTTATCCTTAGGTTCAATGCCGCCAAAATACAAATAGCCATTTGTATACTGCAGATAGGCGCCGCTTCCCGCATGGAGTATTTCCTTATCTTCCCCCTCCTGCCCACACACACAAATAGCATCATTCGTAAAATCTGTGAAATAGATATTTCCTTCCCCATCTGCAGAAAAATAACCTGCACTTAGCTGGTTGGAATTGCGCATAGATTGCGCTTCGTCAGCATAAAGCCCCATATTCGTGAAATCCAATTTTTCCAGTCTCGCGACTTCCTCCGGCATTGGATATTCTGTAACAGTCACCTTGGGAATCTCTTTTTCATCTTCCACTGCTGTACCCGGCACTTGTAAAGAAATCGAATCGTCCTTGTTGGAAACTTCTTTTCCCTGACTGCCACAACCACATAATAAAATTAAGACAATTACGACTGCCAACATTCGTTTTTGCATATTGATTATCCCCCTTTTTAAGCAGGACAGGTAGACACCTGCCCTGCTTTTTGCTGCTTACCGCAGGCTCTGACAATTTCCGGACTCCGCGTTACATATGGTGTGCTTTATCAGACAGGCATGCACTACATTGGATTTCAATACAGCACCGCATCCGTTACAGGAAATGGTATGAAAATGTAGTTCCTTTCTTCTCTGACAAGTCATTATATTACCCTTTCCATCATAAATCTGATGTGATTCTATTGAGACATTGTCTACCAAGCCCCCGCATGTGACCTTGGTAGTCCCACAGTGCTCCGCCGCATTGACTTCTCTTGCTCCGCCTAACGCCAATAACAGCGCAAGACCAAGACAACAGCATTTTTTGATACTTTTCTTCATTTTGCTTCCTCCTTGGATTGTGAAAGATTGATAGTTACATTATCATAAGGCTTCACCGCCTGTAAAAGACTTGTAAAGCCAATATGACCTCGTACTTTGTCCGGACCGGGATTATCTTTCAGCAAAGAATATTAGAATTTTCAGAAAATTATGTACCCCAAGATTATCAAACCAGCCAATAAAAGTGATACTGTCGGCTGTCGTTATCGTCCAATATTGCTTCCCCTGCTGTATCTTCCTATTTGCCCGCACTTACAAAGTAATCTTCCGACCAGATAAAAATCCGGCAGAAAATTGTGCTTTCAGTAATACGTATATGACTACTGTAACCCATGAATATAATGCTGTCAACTGTTTTCCATGTGGAGTTTGCGTAAAGAGGAAAGCGCAAGTCACGCCGCAAGAGGAGCCATATCCCTATACAGACGCGCTCTCGCTCGGATAAAAACGTAGTGGACGCTAGGCTCGTGAGGGACCTCGCCAAGCGCCAACGTTTTTATACGGTCTGTATAGGGATATGGCTCCTCTAACGGCTGAATCCGGCAAATTACAACGCTTTACAGCAATTTTACAGTGCTAGTTTCAGCAACGCGACAGCCCGTAGAGCAGGCTGTTCCCAAAGGAGCCCGTTAAGAAACGTTGGCGCTTGGCGAGGTCCCTCACGAGCCTAGCGTCCACTACGTTTCTTTTCGAGCGAGAGCGCGGCTCCTTGGGAATAGCCTGCTCTACGGGCGTCCCTCGCTGCAAAACCACTATGCCGTAAGCACCTCCCGATAAAGCCGCAGCACATTCTCCCCCCAGATTTTATCAATCTCCCTTTCCGTAAATCCGCCCCCCTTCAAGGCGTTCCAAAGGTTCTCCATTTTGTCTGCACCGGTAAGCTCCGCATGGGTGTCTATGCCGTCAAAATCGCTTCCGAGACCCAGACACTCTATACCGCCTACATTAACAATGTGCTTCGCATGGCTTACCACTGCAGCTATGGTGCCGGGATTATGTTCCCCATAAGGCGCCTGCGTCAGAAAATCCGCGCAGAAGTTCAATCCGGTTACACCGCCCCTTTCAGCCAGACTGCGAATCATGTCATCGCTTAAATTTCTGACACAGGGACAGACTGCCCGCGCATTGCTGTGACTTGCCACGAAGGGCTTCTTTGTGAGGGAAAGCACCTGATAAAATCCGGCATCCGACATATGGGACACATCTATTATCATTCCAAGTTCTTCCATTTTCTGCACAAAAGCAGCTCCGGTATCTGTCAGACCATTTTCCGTATCCGGCGTATTCAGACACTGCCGAACAAGGCGCTCCGCCTCTGCCCGGCTCTTTTCCTCTGCGGCAAGCCGTGCTGCTTTTCTCTTATGCGTGTTTAAATTGGGGTGTCCCAGACCGTTCGGGTAGTTCCACATCAGTGTCAACATACGCACGCCTTGCCCGTACAACTCTTCCAGCTTCGCAAGGCTGCCCCCGCACACGCCGCCCTCCTCAACTGTGAGCATGGCGGACATTCTTCCCTCCGCCCTGTTTTTTTCAATGTCATTCCATGTAAGAACCGGTGCAATCCACTCCCGATTTGCCTCCATTTCCTGTGTATAAAGCGCAAAAAGCGCCTGCACCTCTTCCCACGGGTCGGCACATGCCTCCATATCCACAAAAAGGGCAAAGTTCTGCAGCAGATAATCTCCCTTCTGCATCTTCAGAATATCCACATGGCAGCCGTTTTCCTTAAGTTCTGCCGTCTTTCCCTCTCTCTTTTCGGCTAAAAGCGCCGATATGGTATCACAATGCATATCCACTACTTTCATACAAAATATCCTTTCCGCGCCGTCATTGGCAGATTTTACCTTTTATTATATGCAGCACTGTCCTGCCGCTCTCATCATCCATTCCTGCTTTGTCATACTGCTGACATGACCGGTCCTCTTTTCATGCATCTGCGGCACATCAACGCCTTCCATCGTCCACTGATAGCGAAAACCCAATTTTTCCTGTACACGCTTCGATTTCTCGTTTCCTTCATAGTAACCGCACCAGATTTTTGTCATACCTGCATCTTCAAAACCGTGACGAATCAGTTCCGCTGCCGCTTCCGGCATAATACCCCTGCCCCAAAAAGGCTTGCCGAGCCAATACCCAAGTTCACACTCATCATCACGCTCTGTCATATCTGTATGCCCTTTTAACCGCAGTTCAATACAGCCGATGGGAACATCATCCGCTTTCATACAAATTACATAACACTCCTTGCCACAGAGCACATTCTGAATCACATCGCTGCTCTCTTTCACGCTTTGATGTGGCGGCCAGCCCGCAATCGGTCCCACATCGGGATTGCTCGCGCATTTGTATAACGCCTCTGCATCTGACTCCCGCCACGGACGTAAGATAAGTCGTTTTGTCTCTAAAATCATATTGCTCTCTCCTGTTCTGTTCCAAAACATAACAGGCAGGAAACCCTTGTCGATTTCCCGCCCGCTTTTCAAACATACAACTTTCCCAGTTGTTCCGTATGAGACTTAGAACATATTCTCACACTTCATACTGTTATCTTCCTGTTCCGAAATTCACACCTGTATCGGCCGGTTCTTCTTCGTCAAACTTGTAGTCCTTGCCGGGAAGTATCGCATTCAGCAGAATACCGGTAAGCGCACCTACTGCAAGGCCGGAAAGCTTGATGGTTGCATTTGCTATCTGGAATACAATCGCGCCGTCTGCATTGTAGAATTTGATACCGATGGACAACACAAGGATAAGCGCTGCAATAATAACGTTGCGGCTCTTGGTGAAGTCTGTCTGCGTTTCCACAATGTTGCGGACGCCGACTGCCGAAATCATACCATAGAGCACCAGCGAAACACCGCCGCAGGTAGCCGTCGGCATACAGCCGATAATCGCCGCAAATTTCGGCGAGAAGGAAAAGAGAATTGCAAAGCATGCCGCAAGCCTGATAACCACAGGGTCATACACCTTTGTCAAAGAAAGCACGCCCGTATTTTCGCCATAAGTTGTGTTGGCAGGCGCCCCGAACAGGGAAGCCAGCGTCGTTGCCAGACCATCTCCCAAAAGTGTGCGGTGCAGTCCCGGGTCTTTGATATAATTTTTGCCTACAGTTGAAGAAATAGCAGAAATATCGCCGATATGCTCCACCATGGTAGCAAGCGCAATCGGCATAATGGTGATGATGGACGTAATCAGCAGTCCGCTGTCAACACCTTGTCCAAACATATAAAATACGGTATGGTCCCACTTGACGGGATTGCCAATCCATGCTGCCTCGGCAACCTTTGCAAAATCTACCTTGCCAAAGCATGCAGCCACAAGATAGGAACCGACAACACCAATGATAATCGGCACAATTTTTATCATGCCCTTTCCCCAGATATTGCAGATAATCACCAAAGCAATCGCAATCAGGGCAATCGGCCAGTCCGTCGCACAGTTGCTAATCGCCGACTGTGATAAGGTAAGACCAATCGCAATAATAATGGGTCCCGTCACAACAGGCGGGAAAAATTTCATGACCTTTCCGGTTCCGAATACCTTAATCAGACCCGCAAGAACCAGATACACCAGGCCGGCACACGCCACGCCAAAGCATGCATAGGGAATCATCTCCACATTGGAAATCGTCTGCTCGCCGTTTGCGTCCACAAGCATGGGACAGATGGCAAAATAGCCGCCAAGAAAAGCAAAGGAAGAACCCAGAAATGCCGGCACCCTGCCTTTCGTAAGTAAATGGAATAACAGGGTTCCAAGACCTGCAAACAACAGCGTCGTGGACACATCAAGTCCTGTCAGCATGGGCACTAAAATCGTGGCTCCAAACATGGCGAACATATGTTGAATCCCCAGTATCACCATCTTGGGCGCCCCTAACTGTTTGGCGTCATAGATGCCATTTTCCCCCAAAACTGCCTTTTGCTTTTTTTTCTCGTCGCTCATACGCTCCTCCTTTGAATATGATTAAATTTTGCCCTATCTACTATCTTATCCAACAGAGGAACCTGCGTCAACAGATATTTTCAATTAAATTTTACAGCGTGCTCCATCAAAAACTCTTTCCAGATAGAAATATACTTCGCCATCAAATGCACCCCGTCAAAGGTATAGCTCTTTTCCAAACCGCCATCCTCATCACAAATCACGGGGTTGACGTCCAGATAAAATATCTTTTCATTGTCAGCCAGCTTTGCAATCTCCTCATTCCGTAAATCGATGCCTTCGTTGTTGATGTAATCGCCTTTCGCGGAACGCTCACTGCTCACACGTATAATTGCCTGCAGATAAATAACCGCATCCGGCTGCAGCTCCTGAAGCCTTGCAACCACTTCCGTATACTTCTCCATAAAGGTTTCCACGGTGCCGGTTCCCATCTCATTGATGCCTATCATCAGATAAATCTTTGCAAACTGTCTCTGGCTCAGCGCCTCTTCAATCGTAATTTTCTGCTTGCTGCCTTCCACAGGCACAATTTCAGCCGTAAACAGTTTGTAGATTGTCAAACCGGTTGAAGCGTAAAAGGTTGCATTGTCAAGCCCGCCGTATTCTGCCATACCCACAGTGCGGGAGTCACCGATAAACAGTGCATCGTCAAACCATGTCTCATCGACCGCCATATATTCCCATGCTGGCTGCTGCTCCGCCTCGTTCTCAAGACCGTCTCCGCCTGACACATCCTCCGGCATACTGCTGTCGCCACCTGATATATCGCCTATGGCATCTCCTTCAGATACGCTTTGCGCCAAACCATCGCCATCCGACACGTCTTCCTCATCTGTTTCATCCGCTAAAACAGAATTCCCCGAAAAATCCACCGCCTGTCTGTAGGGCTTCAAAACATTCTGCGCTGCCACTGAGAGCGGTTCCCGAAAATAAAACACAACGCCCCCTGCCGCCAATATAAAAATAAAATACAGATACTTTATATTTTCTTTCAGTTTCACAGTATAACTTCCTTTTTACAAACAATCATTCCGAAACATATTGAAAAAACATTTTCAGATACCCATTGCACAAACCCATTTACATACACAAACACGGTCTAAAAATGGGCATACATAAACGGATTATTTCCTTCCGCCATAATCCGCCACACACAGCACCAGAACAGCACTGCCAGAACCAGCATTCCCACCAGCTTGTCACGGTAGCGCTCAAATAACTTTTTGGAGATTGGCGTACACATTAAAATTCCCACCGCAAAGAGCGCGCCGTAATTGCCGGCCGCTTTTACAAAATCCGCAGGATTCACATTGATTCCCGCTGTAAATCCAAACATCCTGCCAAAATAGACCTGCAACTCGGATATGTCGGTTATGGCAAAGCACATCCATGTCAGCGGAATCACAAACAGCACATAAAGATGGGAAAGCACCCTGCTCTTCGCAATTTTATTGTTCCTGTCAAGCAGCCGCTCAAGTGTAATCAAAAGCCATAGACTAAGCCCCCAAATCAGGAAATTCGGACTATTGCCGTGCCAGAGCGAAGTCAGCACCCATACCACAAGAAGATTCAGAACCGTGCGGGAGATTCCTTTTCTGTTCCCACCTAAAGGAATGTAAATATATTTACTGAACCACCTGCCCAGCGTCATATGCCATCTTCTGTAAAATTCACGGACGCTTTTCGACATATAGGGCAAATCAAAATTCTCCGGCAGGGAAAAGCCCAGCATCTCACCCAGACCGACCGCCATCAGCGAATAGCCGTAAAAATCAAAATATATCTGCATAGAATAACCAATTGCGCCGAACCACGCCAGAGGCGTCGATATACTGACAAAACCTGTCGTCTGTATTTCATGCCACAAAATAGCCAGACGATCTGCCAGAAGTACCTTCATCGACAGTCCCCATACAAACTTTTTCAAGCCTCCGTCCATCTGTGCCGGCGTACACCTGCGGAACTTCAGTTCCCTAGATACCTCGCTATATTGGACAATGGGGCCTGAGACAAGCTGCGGAAACATGCTGATATAAGTTCCGAGCTTCACAAAGGAATATTCCGCGCGGATATCCCCACGGTATACGTCCGTAAGATAGGAAAGTACTTGAAAGGTATAAAAACTAATCCCCAAGGGCATCCCCAGCTTTATGTCAGCTAAGGATATCTCCGGAATCAATTTAAAAAATACCAGCATCGCCACATCAAACGCTGCCGTAGCCCAGAAAATCAATCTCTTTTTTGTATGCGTTGCTTTTCGTTTTATATCGAGCCGCTTTCCTGCCTCGAAATTTATCAGTGTGGAAGCTAACAGCAACAGCACATACACAGGCTCTCCGTACGCATAAAAATATATGCTGCCTAGAAAAAGTACCACGTTTCTGTATTTTGCTTCCGCAATATAATAAATCAGGAGGAAAATCGGCAAAAATTTCAATAAAAATACTAAACTGTTAAATACCAATTTCCATCACATCTCAATCTGTCTGTTATAATAAAATTGTAACTTTCTGTCGAAATTCGCGCAAGAGAAAAATTCTTAATTTTCTATAC
>CAMWLB010000086.1 GCA_947174985.1 uncultured Lachnospiraceae bacterium
GCAGCCTGTTGCTTGTCTAATTTTACGATGGATATCTGACTATATTGACAGAGAATCCTTCATCTCTTCAAGCTCGTCCACGATTTCTTCAATGTCGTCGCTAAGCTCATCAGCCATATCCGATATGGTCTCAGCCGCATCCGATATGATGTCGCCCAAATCCTCATCGTCATCTTCTCGGCCGCTTCTTATGTTACCTGCAAGGCTTTCCAGATCAATGTCTCTCAACATATCACAGGTTGACGAAAGCGTATCCAGACTTGCAGAAATCTCACTCAGACGAGTATTCGCGTTTTCCTGAAGCTCACTTGCAAGCTGCTGCATCGCATTTCGCAGCCTTTCCATGGCATTCTCCATGATCACACGCACTTGTTCGCCGCTGTTTTCCACAGTACCTTCAAAATGCTCTACGGAAACATACTCGCCTCTTCTAAGCTTGTCCACAATCTGCCCCACTGCATCCGCAAGATGTTTCGTCTCAAAGTCTGCCGGTACCTTAGCTCCTGTCCCGAATCCATTCTGCCCATTCATGCCAACATTCTGGAACTGTGCACCATTTGCAGGATTCCCTCTTTTATGTGCCTGCTCCAGATTTTTGGTGCCGTACCACTTGTTGGCAGGGTAGCCGTCGTCAAACACAATATTGTGGCGCTGCGGCCTCTCCGCCTCAAACGGATCCTCGCTGCCTGTCAATCCCTCATATGCATATGCGTCTTTTGCTGACAGAACTGTCATATATGCTTTCTGGGCAACAAACCTTAACTGCGTATACTCATTATCCTGCGTCCGGAATGGTATCTCATAAAGCTCCCAGCCGTTCAGCTTCTTTACAGGGCAAATGTAGTTGCGATTCAAATTATAGGTAAAACGCTGCTCATAGTCATTGTTAAAAACAACCTCAAAGCGGCATACCTCATCGTTCCTGTCGTTCTCTCCGCCATTCAGCCAGAAAATAAAGCTGCAGTCTGTGTTTTTAGGTAAAAGGAGCGTTTCGGAAACAATCTCCGTCCAGTGATAACTCCAATCGCCAAGCATGTAGCCCTCTGTCAACACCCCATCCGGTCCTGTCATAAAGGAGCGGTTGCCGACATTGTCCTCACAACCCTTGTTAAATGACCACTTACGCGGCTCGAAATACAACTTTAAAACCTGATTCTCTGTCTCATTGTTCGTGCTATTTATTATGATACGATTATCCATCTTCATTACCTCCGATTTTTGTTTGCTGTCTGGCAACATGGCATCGGACATACTCAGACGAATGATAAAGTCGTTCACATAATATGCCCGACCCTTTTTTACCAGCCCCGCTGCCCGTTTCGGATAGGTCAAACCAATCTGGTTTCCCTCCCCGTCAACGATGCGGACTGTTTTCTTTCCTTCGGAATCCGTGTTTTTTGCTATGGGTATCCTCCCCTCTTTCCGATTCAATTGAGTTTACAAGTTACGATTGCTGTTTTTTGTTATGGGTGCCATCCCCTATAATCAGTATAATCGGATAAGGCGGAACTTGTCAACGGGTTTATGATTTCAAACATTCCAAAATAGGTTCGATATATTTCTTGTCTGAAATATCATAGGACGTGGCAATCATTTTTACCATTTCCTGCTCTGCCTCTGTTTTATCCTTTTTTGCTTGAAGCGTTTTTACGAACATCTTCATCATAAATTTTGACGGAGCTGACATTTTTTCATAGCTCAATCCGCCCGGGCAGTAAAATGCACTTACTCTTTTAAATTCCGACTCTTTAAAGTTTCGTTTTAGAGCCGGCTCAATTTCCGGACTGTCTATCGGACTTGCACCAACACAGAACACAATCAGCTTCTTATCTCCCCACTTGTCTATATTACTTTTGAACCAGCCAAGCTTACTGATACCGCCCGCACATGCCCAGCC
Source organism: uncultured Lachnospiraceae bacterium (assembly GCA_947174985.1). GTDB lineage: Bacteria > Bacillota > Clostridia > Lachnospirales > Lachnospiraceae > Acetatifactor. Next base: position 1,898 of record CAMWLB010000086.1, read on the forward strand.
GCCAAAAACAATTGCGTCGTATTCCGCCAGATTTTTCTTTTTCGCCTCTGCTAATGCCAGACGGTCAGCCCCTGCCGCTTCTGCTATCCACTCAGCATACCGTTTTGTAAACCCTGTCTGCGAATTATAAATTACGATTGTCTTCATCTGCCCGAATCTCCTTTTTTGCATTTTCAATTCTTTTTTCCAGATTTTCTATTCCTGTATATAGCCTCGACAAAAGAATAAAAAGCATTTCAATTTCTTCGTCCGTATAAACTTCAAAAAGATACTTTAATTCTCCTTGATATTCGGAAAAATCATTCTGAAAATAGTCATTTACTTTTTCTGTCGGGCAAATACACAGGGCCCGCGCATCATGGGAGCTTTGCTGAATCGTAACAAAACCTTTTTTCATCAGCACATCCGCTAATTTTTTAATATTTTGTCTGGAGCAGCCCAGCAAATCCCCCAATTGTGTAAAGGTTAATTGTTCTTTTGACTGTCTGACTATCGACAGTAACATAAATTGCTTTAACGATACTTCCGGAATATGATTGTCAAAAAGTGTCTGCAGCTTATTTCCCGCAATAAATAATGTGCTGAAAATGGCCTTTCTCTGATTTTCTGTGGTGTCAGAAAATCTTGTAATCAAATTATTTATGTCCATGTTATCCCCTTCTATTAGTAACTTGTTGCGTAGTTGTATTATAGTAACAAGTTACTAATTTGTCAAGATAGCTTCCGCAAAAAACAGACTGTGGAACATGAAAATTTAGGGTTGACTTTTGCCCCTTCCTATGATAAGATTTAAGTCGTTCGTAAGAAATCCTATTTGCAGGTGTAGTTCAATGGTAGAACACCAGCCTTCCAAGCTGGATACGTGGGTTCGATTCCCATCACCTGCTCTGTATGGCAGAAAAGCCATCACAGCAATTTAATTTCATACCTTCAACGCATGATATACATGCGGTAAATGCGATAGTAGTACAGTTGGTAGTACGCCACCTTGCCAAGGTGGAGGTCGCGGGTTCGAGCCCCGTCTATCGCTTTTTTTGTTATGTAAAAACTGGACAGGAGGAATTTCGTTATGACAGATAAAGAGATGAAATTGGCGCGTTACCGCGAAGCCAACAAAACGGTGCAGTACGGCGAAACCTTTTTCGCCGGCTCTTCCCTTATGGAAATGTTTCCTATCAATAAGCTTTTGGAAGAAAGCGGAAGTGATAAAATCATTTACAACCGCGGCGTCGGCGGCTTTGTGTCCGAAGAATTATGGAACGCTCTGGACACCTGCATCCTAGATTTGAAACCCTCGCGTCTTTTTATCAACATCGGAACAAATGATTTGAGTGACCCATCCATTCCCATAGACAGGATGATTGCAACCTATGACAAAATCATTACCGCGGTTGAACAGAACCTGCCGGATATCAGAATTTACCTGATGGCATACTATCCAATCAATTATGAAGCTGCCACAGAATCCATGAAAGAATGTCTCCGAATCCGCACCAATGAAAAAATAGCCCTTGCAAATGCAGAAGTTGCCGCACTCGCCGCCAGACACAGCCAAAGGTATATCGACATAAACAAAAACCTGAAGGACGAACAGGGCAGACTAAAAAGCGAATATACGATAGAAGGTATGCATATCAACGAAGACGGTTACCGCGCCATCTTTGATGATATCATGTCCTACGTCAATGAGCCGGCATAAAAGCCGGCTCATACCTTTTACAACAAGAAAAAACCATCATCCAAAATAGTAAAACTCGGTTCCTCCCGTTTTATCTCTTTGATTTCAAACAAGCGCGCCATAACAGGTTTGGCAAAATGCACCTCCAAAACATCATTGACTATGGCATATGGCACCTGTTCCAGCTCCGGATACAGGATTTTTATCTCGTATTCATGACTAGAAAAATGAAGGCCTTCCAGCGGAATCTCTATCAGATTATCCCTCAGGTCCCTGTTCTTTATCGGTTTACGGTTATCGTATTTTCCCCGCATATCCCTTTTCCATACCGCAACATATGCCTTGTCTTCCATTTTTAATCCGGCGCAGAGCCACATATCTTCATTGTGTGCCAGACCTAATGGCCAGAAGGGAAGCGCATTTTTGATATCCTTGCGGATACGCTTGTAGATATGAATTCCTTCTTTGAGCAAATCGAGCCTCTCCGCGGACAGTTCCGCCAGATGGCCACTCTGATGGATACGCAGCAGCATGGCGTTCACCATATTGTAGATAACCTCTTCTATGCCCCGCTCTACATACCCCGGTTTTGAAAAACCGTACTCTGTAAATATATGCATGGGATAGGACCAAACCGCCGCCTGCTCCGGTGTGACACCGGCAGCGGCATTTGCCGCTATCGTCGCATAATTGCGGTAATCCTCCTGGTCGGAGGTTGACTGTATACTGTAACGAGACAGCAGGGCATAATCAATCCGCAGACCCCCGCTGGAACAATTTTCAATCACCAAATCCGGATATCGCCTGAAAACATCATCCAGCCATGCAAGATAAGCCCTCTCATGTTCCAGCATCCCCTGTCCCACACTCTCAGCGTAAAGCTCGGTGCCTATTCCGGGTTCAATATTGTAATCCATCTTGATATATCCCACGCCATATTCGTTTACGACGCGATCAATCACCTCATTTACATGCGCTATCACCGCCGGATTGCGGAAATCCAGTTGATACCGGCTTCTGTCATAGACTCTTTTGCCATGTCTGACAAAAAACCAGTCGTCCGGCGCCTGCTTTGCTTTTTCACAATTGATACCCATAACCTCCAGCTCCAGCCATACGCCCGGAACCATACCCTTTTCACGGATATAATCCGTGATCTCTTTTATGCCATTCGGAAAACGCTCCCTGCACTCCTGCCATTCGCCTACGCTGTCCCACCACTCGCCCGGTGCATACCAGCCGGCATCTATCACATAATACTCGCAGCCACATTCCGCCGCCGCATCTATCAATGGAATTTCTCTCTCAGTCGTGGGATCCCCGAACAGGCAGTTCATATAGTCATTAAAAATAACCGGCAGTTCTTCGTCATCCCGATTGGGTCTGCGAATCATGCGGCGATATTTTGTAAGCTCGCCCATCGCCTCCTCAAAGCTGTCATGCGAGACTCCCACCGCCACCGGCACAGAGGTAAACTCCTCCCCCGGCGCAAGGTTTTTAAACCAATGGGACTGCACCTCAGTCGGACCGCTGACACAGAGGTAAAAATGCATATTCTGGTCACTGATTTCATAATGCCATGAACCGTTGTGCTCTATCTGCCAGAACAGCCCCGTATGCGCCTCCCTGTTTTCCACGTAACCCAGCGGCAGGTATTTTTTGGTGGACCAGTTGCCCGTGTTCGTAACCTCTAAAACCTGAGAAGTACGCTGATAAACCCCGGGCTGTGTCTGCGCCAGGCCAAGCGATCCGAAGGAAAACTTTTCGATGCTCATTTCCTTCTGCCAGCCGTTAAAAGGAATCACAACCATCATTTTTTCATCCGATGTCCAGTTCCCCTCTTTTTCCAGACCGGTATAACAGAAAGAGGAAATATACTCCAGTGTCTGCATTTCCTCCCCGATATTTTTCACTGTATTGTACACGCGGACCACGCTGCTGCCATCGTAAAACTGCATAACCGTCTCCACATGGATATGCGTTACCTCCGTATCCTCCTGATGGATAACGAGCCTTCTGCCAATGTCATTGTAGGTGTCCTCCATACCTGCATAGGTGAGCAGATAGCCCGGCACCGTCACAATATGCTTATTGCCATGCTTTTCATAGGGACGGTTGTAGCCCGACAGATTTATCTGCACAAGCTGGAACGCTTCATCGACAAACTGCTCCTTTCTTCCTCTATCCTCCACTTTGCACTCTTCCCCAAAATGGCAGATATCCTCCTCGTTAAATGCAATTCTGGAAAAATGGAGAAGCTTAATCTGATTTTTCTTTGTAATGCCAAATACAATATATATGCCGTTTTCTTCTATGGTGATATATTTCATGTCTGCTCCCATCTGCACATTCAGCGCACATTTTTATGTTATCTTTCCATTCAGGGAATGTTCTTTTTTAATGTAACATACTTTCATCATTTTTACTATCTTAAGTTAAAATTCGCCAAAATATTTATCCATTTTGCATATAGCATTTTCTCTTGTCCAAAGCGCTAAAACAAGGTATGATAAATATGAAAAGTTCATATGGGATTATGATTCGTGCCGCCAAGCGGCGCGGCATACGGGCGATAAATACAGACTGAAAGGGCAGGGTAACAGGAATGGGCGGTTTTTTTGGCGTAGCTTCACAGCAGGACTGTGTGTTTGATTTATTTTTCGGCATCGATTACCACTCTCACTTGGGAACAAGGCGGGGCGGTATGGCTGTTTATGGGGAAGACGGTTTTAACCGTTCCATCCACAATATTGAAAATGCTCCTTTTCGGACAAAATTTGACAAAGATATCCATGAGATGAAAGGCTTTCTGGGCATCGGCTGCATCTCCGACTATGAGCCGCAACCGCTTATCGTGCGCTCCCACCATGGCACCTATGCCCTTACCACAGTGAGCAAGATTAACAACGTGGAAGAGTTGACGCGCAAGCTGTTTGACAACGGACACTCCCACTTTCTGGAAATGAGCGGCGGCGATATCAATGCGACAGAGCTTGTGGCTTCCCTGATTAATCAGAAAGAAAACCTGATAGACGGAATCACTTACGCTTTGGAAGAAATAGACGGCTCCCTCTCCCTGCTGCTGATGAATCAGAACGGCATCTATGCGGCGCGCGACAAGTACGGCAGAACCCCTATCTCCATCGGGCGCAAGGAAAATGCTTTCTGCGCTGCCTTTGAAAATTTTGCCTACCGGAATCTGGGCTATACCGACTATAAAGAGCTTGGCGCAGGCGAGGTTGTGGTCATAACGCCCAAAAACTGCATCACGCTGGTCAATCCCAATCCCAATATGAAAATCTGTACCTTTTTGTGGGTATACTACGGCTATCCGTCCAGCTCCTATGAGGGCGTCAGCGTGGAACAGATGCGCTATCACTGCGGTGCAAAAATGGCGCAGCGGGACAATGTAAAGCCTGACATTGTGGCAGGCGTGCCCGACTCCGGCATCGCACATGCCATCGGCTATGCCAACGAATCCGGAATTCCTTTTTCCAGACCCTTTATCAAATATACCCCTACCTGGCCGCGCTCCTTTATGCCGACCATACAAAGCCAGCGCAATTTGATTGCCAAAATGAAGCTGCTTGCGGTGGATGACCTGATTCGTGATAAAAGCCTTTTGCTTATCGACGACTCCATTGTAAGGGGAACGCAGCTTCGGGAAACCACCGAATTTCTGTACCAGAGCGGTGCAAAAGAAGTACATATCCGTCCCGCATGCCCGCCTCTGCTCTACGGCTGTAAATACTTAAATTTTTCACGTTCCTCCTCAGAGATGGATTTAATTACCAGACGTGTCATTGCAAGGCTGGAAAACGACAATGTGACGGACGAAATTTTAAAAGAATATGCCGACCCTGACTCAGAAAAGCATGAGCGCATGGTAGAAGAAATCCGCAAGGAGCTAAACTTTACCTCCCTTCGCTTCAACAGGCTGGATGACATGCTGGATGCCGTCGGCATCGATAAATGCAAACTCTGCACCTACTGCTGGGACGGCAGGGAATAAACAACAGTAAAGGAAAGCGGCTGTGAGAGCTTACTCTTCACAGCCGCTTTTTACATCCAGATAATATTGTAACAAAAGCTTTACCACACGATTGTAGCTTATCATGCCATCCTCCACACCGTTCAACTTCAGGGAAGCCTCCGTAAAGCTGTCCGATGCTGCCTCCACGATTTCCGTATCTATCAGCGCTTCCTCGTTGATTCTGTCCCAATCCTCCTGCTTCACAAAAATATTGTCCGCATGTACCTGTGGCAGAATTGCTTCCTCCTGCCGATAACGCTCTAAATCGCCTCCGACTGCATCATAAAAATCATTGTCCAGATAATATAACACGCTCAGATAGCCGCTGTACTGGAAAACCAAATCATCAGAAGAAACACACGCCAGAAATCCGATAAAGTTTGCCTCGTCCTCGTAGATATAGCCCTTCAAATGCGCAAGCTCATGACACAGGGTTGCCGGTTTATTCATAAGATACATCACATCATTGTAATTGGCTTCCATGGAAAACGGAAAATAATAGCCCTGCATATACTGCTGGCACATAAAGTCCGAAAACAAAAGCGGCTTCGGGCGTGGGTAAAAACCGCTCAGACCGTCGTATTTCTCCCCCAGCGCCTGCATAATGCGGATAGCCTCCTGCTCCATATCCCCCCGGTAAATGATATCCCCATTTTCGTCCCGTTCCATCTGCCCGCATAGTTCATTACACCGACACACCACAAAATTCCTGACAATAAGCAGTTCCTCCAAATCATAGGAGTCCCTCCCCATACCGCTGAAATACCGGTTGTTAAAGGTATTGCCGTGGTACAGCAGAGTGCAGTTCAATGTCATAATCAGGCAGACACCTAAAAAAATCCATGCATATATTTTGTAAAAAATACCTGCCCCCATAAACAGCCGTTTTTTTTCTCGCCTGCGGTACGCAGGTATCAGTATACAGGCAAAAAGCACAAGCGCCAGCAAAATCGCGGCGACCGTCAGCAAAACGCCGAGGCAGAGCAGAATTTCCCCCACTGAAAAAGGAAACAGTCCGGAAAATCTTCCATAGGTGTTGACCCATATTGGAAAAACGTGTGCTATGTACCAGTCGCTGAAGCCAGAAAAGCACCATGCCGCTATATTTAAAAGCACGACAAGCCCCGCAATCACACTGTATGTAATTTTCCTCCCCCTGCCTTTTGTGCTCTTCAAATAACCGCCTTCCCTTCTTTACTATATCGGAGACAATCCGGTAAATTTCTTTCCTCTCGCGCAAATATACTATCCCACTGACATCAGTATAACACCTTATTCCCACAAAATCACTGTAAGATATATGGAAATTTTGACAAAAACCTTAAGATTTCTTTAATGTCCTTTTTCCTCTTGTCAGATAATCTTTTCCCCTTTATAATACATAATACAAATGAGAAAATGCTTGAAACAGGAGATAATGTGTCATGTTAAAGAGTAAATACAGTATGGGAAAATGCAGAGCTTTATTGATTGGTATATTATTATTCACGGGCTTGCTGTTTTTTGCAACAGACTATGCAAATGCAGCAGAATTGCCCAATCCGCAGCTTGAGGACATTGCCGTCGATACCAGACCGGATTATGTCATTTATGTAAACACTGCCTTAAACTATATCACCGTCAGGCAGCAAAATGCAGACGGCACTCTGACGCCTGTAAAAGCAATGGTCTGCTCCTGCGGGCGCGAAGGACACCGCACCCCTCAGGGCACTTTCCATACCTCTGCTTATTATGAATGGCGCATCATGGTAGATAATACATATGGTCAGTATGCCGTGCGCTTTAACAACCAAATCCTTTTCCATTCCGTTCCTTATGTGGAAGCTTCTCCTGATACTCTGGAATGGGAAGAATACAACAAGCTGGGCGAAAACGCTTCTTTGGGCTGCGTCAGGTTATCCGTTGCCGATTCCAAATGGATTTACGACAACTGCAAGCCCGGCACAACGGTAGTTGTATATGCTGACAGCGAAGAGGTCTGTGAACTTGAGATACCTGAACCCATAAAAATAGATGAAGATTCCCCTTATAAAAACTGGGATCCGACAGATACCAACATCAACAATCCCTGGCTTGCGGAAGCAGATGGATATATTCCTTTTTCCGGCACTATCGACGAATTTGATTATATCGCATATGCGGACAGGTACCCCGATTTAATGGAAGCCTTCGGATACGATAAAACAGCATTGTACAATCACTACGTCACTCTCGGAATCGGGGAGCGGAGAATTATAGATTCTTGCTATGAATAAGTTAATTTACAGCCAAAAATGGAAGAGCAACTGCAGCTATCTGCGGTTTCCCTTCCATTTTTCGCTCTATATCTATGTAACCTGAAAGCATATATTCAATGCCAATTCTTATGTATCTTCCATTTACTGTTTTCCTATATTAATCAGTAACCGTATCCCCTGTATCTTACCCCTACTGTCAGTAGTGCTATCATGTCGGTAATTGTAACCGCTTCCGTTGCTTCTCATTTTTATCCCCTACGTCAGCCTCACACCGCTTTCTCTTTCGTTTCTATTGTATCACAATTGTGAGAATGATTTTCTAAAAATGATATTCTCCCTATTCTGCATAATAGCAAACTGCTGTTTTATCAGTTTCTTTTTTCCAATCCCTCCTCGCTGATATATTTACTATTGTAATAATAAATTATCATGCCAGTGCAGGCAGTACAAGGGTCAGAGTTGTCAAATTCCATTTTTTGACAACTCTGACCCTTGAAT
>CAMWLB010000087.1 GCA_947174985.1 uncultured Lachnospiraceae bacterium
TGTATTCCCATCCTGCATTCTCAAGTTTTTTGATTAAGTCATCATATTCACCGCGGAAGTAAACCGATGTAGACATATTCCGGTTCATGAAGGCATTTTCCATTTTATCGGTCATGCGGTCAATGTTGTCTTCATAGCCTTCAAGCCAGTTGCCGACTCCACCCCAAAAATCGCTGTTGTTAAACTCATTTTTTGTTTCCAGCCATTGCTTTTCAGAGAGTCTGTCAAATGCTTCGGTCTGCCCGTCGACCGCCTGCGTGATAAGGTCTATGGTTTCCTTTTCTGTGCCAAATTTATTGATCAATTCATCTTGTACCGCCATAAGGTTTCGGCGTGCAGCAGTTACATCTTCAATAGACGAATTGCTGTCATTGATTGTGGCATACAGGTCTTCTATTTGTGCTTTATACCCTTCGATGTCTGATTTTGTGTCTTGGAAGGAACTGCCTAATTCTTTTGCTTTTGCAGCCGCCTTGCTGCTTACCTGTGTTAGTTGATATAGTCCTGTTACGAACGCCTGTATAGCCCAGCCTCCTAACATGGTGACTGCAGAATTTAACAGCGCGGTTTTCAATCTTAAGGAATCTGTCGACACACCGGCAGCTTTGAGATGGGATTTGTACCCTTCCAGCGAGGCAGGGGCATCTGTCGAACATGTGGACAGGTATTTTTTTAGCTGGGCATTATTTTCGACAACAGATTCATTAAACTGATCAATATCAGCATTACCGTCATGCAACTTTTTATTCCACTTGGCTATAGCCCCTTCCGCTTCCGAAAAATGGCTTTTCATGTTTTTTATCGCGGTAAAGTCTATGCCAAACAGATTTCCCTGCAAATCAACCTTCTTTTTATCACTGTTCCATATCTGGGTGATACCATAATCCTTATTCTTCAAAACCATTGCCGAATTCAAGGCGGTAAGCATGACGGGTATTTCGCCAACTCTATCCACCAATGTCTCGGCGCCCTGAATCAGCCTGTCAAAGAAGGATATGCCTTCAATGACTGCCTGTTTATTCGTCAGCGTATTGACGAAGCTGTCAAAACTGTTCTGCAGGCGGTTCAAGGAACCTTCCCATGAATCAGCCGTCTTTTCAGCATCTGCAGCCAGAGAACCGGTTCCGTCGGCATACTGCCGTATCATGGATTCATAGGTATCCCACCGGCGTAGCAGCGCATCCAGCTGTGTCGCATCGGCCCCGCCGCCAACAGCACTAAGCAGATTGTTTCTGCGGCTGTCTGTTTCCTCAAGCTTGTTGTATGCAATAGATAATTCCCTGAGCACTTCCATCGGGTCACGAAGCGAGACCATTCCGTTTTTGGTTTCTTTTAACTTAACATTCAAATCATTGCAGGCAGCTTCATATTTCGCAAGTCCTTCTGCGTCAATGCCTGCATCCGCGTCAGATACCTGCCTGATATAGAGCAGAATATCCCTGAATGCCTTTGCCACTTCGGCGCCGCTCTGCTGCGTTGCGGCAATCATGGCTGCCAGGGCGGCAGCAGTTTCTTCCACGCTGATTCCCAAAGAAGTGGCGGTTGCGCCGGCAGCGGACATGGCTTCCGATAATTCGGTCATGTTGACGGCATTGTGGTTTGAGATGTAATACATGCCGTCTAACACTTTTGTCAGTTCTGAAACGGAACCGTTCATTTTATATGCTTCGTCAGTTGCCATAATCATTCGGTTTGCCAGTTCGGCAGTCATATTGCCGGCACTTTGCGCAGCCAGCGATAATGCAGCAATGCCTTCTGCGTTTTTATAACCGGCACGGGAAGCTTCCTGTACGCCCGATAAATACTCCATTGCAGTCCTGCCATATTTACTCGCGACATCAAAAGAATGATTTCCAATGTCGTTTAAATCCTGTCCGGACAGTTTATCGTTGATTTTGCTGATTTCTGTCAGAAGCGTGTCAATGCTTTTCAGGGTATTCAGCGACTTCTTAAAATTACTGACCGCCATGGAAGTAAGCCCCAGAAAACCGCTTATTTTCTTGATATGGGACAGCATGGACTTGATTTTATCGGCAGTGCTTTTGGTGGCATATCCTGTGGCACGTACCTCAGACTCATAAAGCCGGAAAGCATCCGTGGCTTCCTGTAAGGTTTCCTTATCGTTTATGGAATTGATAAGTTCCCTTATTCTTTGGCTTTCTGCGGTAAGGGCGCCTGATTCCTGAATTTTTGTGTTTTTATTAAGGAACGTGGTCAAGTCGTTATTCAGTTTTTCTTTTTTCGCTTCGAAATTGACAAATACCGGGGTTCGCTCAGCAAACGCCTTCACATCTGCCACGACTTTTCGGAGTTTCAGCTTGGTTTTGCCGGCGTCCACCTTTAGTGCATCAATCTCTTTGAACGTTACGTTCTGTAGGCTTTTATCCATTTCACGTTTCAGGTTCCTGCTGTCGATTTTTCCCTTTAGTTTTACATGGTTCAGTTTTGCGCCCAAATCCTTGAGCCACTGGTTCAGCTCCTTTTTGGTCTCTCCTTTGGCAAATGTCCCTGTAATCCTTAACATGTTGATGGTTTTCTGGAGCTGGCGGATATCTGCGTTAATCTGTTTCTTTGTTTTTGCCTGTTCAAGGCTTCCTGTAAGTTTTAAAATAAATTCATTGCTGTTGCTCATTTTTTTCCTCCTGTTTCTAATATGATTTTTATATAATAAAAGAGAGGCTATCGAAATAACCTCTCTTTTATATGCCATGTGATTCAGTTGTTCATTCATTTATTTTGGGTGATGGCTGCATTGCAGATCTGCTTTGCGTTGGCACAATTAAAATTCTTTCTTACATCTGTTACATACCCTTTTTACGTTTCCGCTTCCTAAAAAACCTGTCAGAATCGAGTACCCCCTGTTTAATAAGGTAAACTCATTGCATCCGCACCGGGGGCAGAAGATAGCGTCTGCCTTTTTAGGTCCCGCAAAAGCATCAGGTACATAAGTGCGCAGTATTCTTTTTACTTCATCAAGCCCGCATTCCGATTTTGGCGGTGCTTTAAATTCTTGAATAAGTTCATAGTGTTCCGGATGCAGGGGAGGTTTATCCCATAAACTGCAATCACCATACTCAATGTCTTTATAATACCACCATGTAATCCAGTCCGGATGTTCTTCCGCATCCTGTAATTCCGCCCCGCACATGGGACAGGTATCACAATTGCCCTGTTTCCCCATCAGGAACATCTTATTGAAGGTAGTGCCGCATTTCGGGCATTTTACATTGTCGTTTTCCATAATTGAATCCCTCTCGTTCTTTTTATCATTTTTAAAGCCGCTTTCCAACACTGATATATACGCAGCAAAAATCACCCATAAAGCGCACAAAATCAGGGAAAAGTGGAAATTTCTATTTCGTGACATAAAAAGATTTTTATGCCATCATTGTCAAAATTCTTTCTTACATCTGTTACATACCCTTTTTACGTTTCCGCTGCCTAAAAAGCCTGTCAGAATCGAGTACCCCCTGTTTAATAAGGTAAACTCGTTGCATCCGCACCGGGGACAGAATACAGCATCTGCATTTTCGGGTTCTTCAAAAGCATCGGGTACATAGGTACGTAATATTTCTTTGGCTTTTGCAGAGCTGCCCGTTGAATCTCTAGGCGGTGCTTTGAATTCTTGAATAAGTTCAAATTTCTCTGGATGCAGGGGTGGTTTATCCCATAAACTAAGATCACCATACGCAATGTCTTTATAATACCACCATGTAATCCAGTCAGGGTGTTCTTCCGCATCCTGTAATTCCGCCCCGCACATGGGACAGGTATCACAATTGCCCTGTTTCCCCATCAGGAACATCTTATTGAAGGTAGAGCCGCATTTCGGGCATTTTACATTGTCATTTTCCATAGTCGAATTCCTCTCGTTCTTTTATTTTATAATTATAGCAATAACAAAATGCTGCCGCAATAGAAAAAATCAGATTGCACGGCTGGTTTTACGGCCTCTGTCGAAGAAGTTTTCCCCTATTGATATATATGAAGCAAAAATTGCCCATAAAGCGCGTAAAATCAAGAAAAAGTGGAAAATTCTATTTCGTGACATAAAGGGTGGTGTAAAAAATTGTGTCAAAGTGAAACTTTTTGTAGGAAAGCATGCTCTTTTATATAGGGGCTGAAGAAAAGGCCCGAAAATAAAATATGACGGAGAGTTAGAGTATGGAACCGACAAAGGAACTAAAACAGGCAGTGAAAAGTTATAGGGAGGGGAAAGCGGAAGCGTTTACCGCTCTCTATGAAGAGTCCGGTAAATACATATATACTTGTATCCGGAAGGTGATAGGCAACAGCGATAATGCGCAGGACGTCATCAGCGATATTATGCAGGATACTTATGTGGAAATCAGTAAGAGCATTTCACAGTTGGACAGGGAAGAGAGCTTTCTTTCGTGGGCAGGAACCATTGCCACCAGAAAGTGCTATGCATGGGTGAAAAAGAACAGAAAATATGTGCTTTTAAGTGAGGAAGACGACACTTTTGAAAATCTTGTAGATGACTGCATGATTCCTGAAGAAATCATGCAGGACAGGGAAAAACAGCGGCTCATCAGGGAGATTGTGGAAGAGCAGCTTACGGAAATGCAGAAAATCTGTATTATCGCGTACTATTACAATGGGCAGAAGCAGTCGGAAATCGCACAGGCTCTCGGCATATCGGAAAATACAGTAAAGACAAATCTGTCAAGGGCAAAGGCGAAAATAAAGAACGGTGTATTGGAGTTGGAAAAGAAGCAGGATACAAAGCTTTACAGTGTTGCACCGCTTCTGATGCTGCTTTTCAAGGAAGACCTTTCTGCCTGTGTGGTTCCGAATGGAATTACAACAAGCGTAAAAGCTGCTGTAGCGGCTGTCGGAGGAATCGGCAGGAAAGTATTGTTTGGAAAGCTGGCAGCTGCTTCTGTAAAGGCAAAAGTGGCAGCGGGAATCATTGGCATGGGTGTGATAGCCGCCATCGGCGGTACAGTGTACATTGCCACACAGAATAAGGAAGATACAATGCAGATGGAAGTGCAGAATGCTCCGGTTGAGACAAGTGAGGAACCGGATTTTGAAGCAGATAACCTGGAAGAAATTGAAACAGAACAGGAAAAGGAAGAGAACCAGGCAAATATAACCGAGCAGGTGGATAAAACAGATGAGGAAAATGAAGCAGACATAGAAAGCATGCAGGAAGAGACAGAGGTAACCTTGTCGGAGGAAGAACAGCATGACCTTGAAACGCTGGTAAGCCTGCTTACACTTGACGGCTATTTCTTTGGCGGCGGGATGGATAGCTATCAATATCCCGTAGATAATATGGGAATGTTTGTCAATATGATGAATATTGTGGGAAGCTTCAGTACCATGGATGACTCCTATGCGAAATATCTGCCGAAAATGGAGATGGACATGGATGAATATATGGGGTATTCTGATGTAGAGGAAATACAGTCCTTTGTAAAAAATGTATTTGGCGTAGAAGCTGCAGATATGTCGGCATACAGTGAGAACGGCAAGGTTTCGTTCCTGCTTTATTTGGACAGGATGAGGAGTGAGGTAAGCATCGATTCAGTTCTGAGGGAACCTGATGGCACTTATGAAATATCCGGAAATGTATCTATTATTGAATTTGGCCCAACGGTAAGTGACTTTCCGTATCTGCTTATAGTGACAAAAAATGAAGACAGTGTCTTTGGCTATCAGGTAGTTTCTATGTCATATGGTATGAGGTAAAACGTTTTGGAAAGAGGATTAAAATGTTTGGCAAAAAGAAAATCAAAGTAGAGCATTATGACAGGGAAAATTTAAGGCCTGTGATTCGTGCCAGTATATGCACGGGAGAGCAGGTCGCAGGCTTTAAGAACATTCACACCGGTAAATTTGAAGATGTGATGCTGATAAGGGATAACAGGGATATAGAAGAATTTTTGCAGCGTTATGATATTGCGGCGGAGGAAGTGACAAAGGAATATTGAGAGGAGGTAAGGAATGTGATTTTATGTTGGATGCAGCTCAGACAGTCATCGACACTGATTTCCGTGAGGGACTGCAGAGAATTGCCGTTGCAAAAATGGTCGGATCTGCTGATAAAGAAATAACCAGCGAAGTGAACGCCTGTGGAAATGTGCTCAGAAACTGTAAAACCGCACAAGAAGAATGCAGTGTCTTGACCATTGCCGGCGTCAGCAGCATTATGGAATGCCCCGTCCAGTTTAGCTTTTACAACCAGACGAATATAGTGCGGCTTTATTGTCCTTTTAAACAGTATTTTGAAGAGCATGGTGACCACGTTTTTGACAATTACATGAATAGCTTGGAGATAAAGGCATACTGCAAGGATACAGAGCGCAGGACACTTGCCGGAATAACAAATGGATAAACTGCTGTCAGTAAGTGTATTGAAAATATTTTGAGTTTTTTCCATTCTCTGAAAATTCTTCTATCAATGCAAAGCCGTTTTTTTCAAGGACCCGTATGGAAGCAGAATTTTCAGAATAGGTAAGGCGCCAATTGTGCCAAGTCTGTATTTGGTATGAATTTCTTTCAGAAACATAGCTACGGCTTGGGTTGCAATTCCCCGTGACCAATATGCCTTTTCAAAAATACAGTAGCTTCTACAAATGTAGTTTCCGAACTGTTGGCGACAGTGCAAGTCCCAAGGGAACGGCAACACAGACAGCTACCACCGCATTTGCGCCGGAGACCACGGCTTTCTGGGAGATGGTCAGTAAGACAGCCTGCAGCGGCAGGCACAGTGCAAAGCGGTAGGTGATAAAGCTTTTGGATAGGTATAATACTATATACAATACGGAGCCGCTTACCGCGCCAAGTAAAAACCGTCGTTTCCTGCCGCTCCTACCTGCTATTATTTTTCCGCATAGCCACGCCATAAGGAATTTAAACAAAAAGGTAAAGGGAGCGGATGAAATGTAAGCCGGATTTGTCAAATCAAAAAGCATGGAACCAATACCAGCGGCAAGTCCGCCCTGCCATGAGCCTAAGAGCATGCCGGACAGCAGGCATATCACATTCCCCATGTGCAGCCGCGTGTAGCCAATGGGCGTGGGAACGGGTATCTGTAAAAAAGCAGAAGCGACATAGACAGACGCAGCCATAACACTTATCAGGGATAATTCTTTTAAAGTAATTTTCTTTTTCATCATGATTCTCCTTTAAAGATTTCTTTTCTTTATCATACAATTGCAATAGAAACCATACAATGATAGAATTGTGTTGCATACAATTTTGGGGAGGGAACGACACAATGCCGGTCAATTCATTTGAAAATTATCCTATGTCATGGAAACCGAAGCGGGAAGAGCTTGCAAAGCCGTATTATCTGTCACTTGCCAATATGCTGGAGAGGGAGATTGCCGAGGGGAAGCTTAAGGCGCACACGAAGCTTCCGCCACAGCGGGAGCTGGCTGATTTTCTGGATTTGAATTTAAGTACCATTACGAGAGCGTACAAGGTGTGCGAGTTAAAGGGGCTGCTCTATGCTGTGACGGGAAGCGGGACTTTTGTATCGTCCGGCGTACATTCTGCGGACACCTTTATTGAAAAGAAAAATCGTTATATCGAGATGGGCATGATTAAACCGGTTTACGAAACCAACGGCCTTGTTTTGGAAGCGGCGCAGTCTGTTTTGGGACATGCGGATGCTGTCGGGCTTTTTGAATATAATAGCCCGTTGGGGACGGACAGACAACTTGCAGCAGCTGTCCGGTGGCTGCAAAAATATAATGTAAATGTGGAAAAGCGCGGTGTTATGATAGCTGCGGGCGCGCAGAATGCGCTCAGTGTGATTTTGATTTCCCTGTTTCAGACAGGCGATAAAATCGCTGTTGACGAGTTTACTTATACAAATTTCAAGGGGCTGGCAAATCTGCTGCACATCCAGTTGATTGCAGTCTGCGCGGATGAATATGGTATGCAGCCGTCCGCACTGGCAGCACTGTGCAAAAACAGTGAAATACAGGGGGTATATCTTATGCCAACCTGCAGCAATCCGACGAGCATTTTTATGCCGCAGAACAGACGGAAAGAGCTGGCGGAAGTGGTACGGCAATATGGTCTTTTGGTGATTGAGGATGATATTTATTCTTTTCTGGCACCGCCGGATACAGAACCGTTTTTTTCCATCATACCAAAGCAGACGATTCATATCTGCAGCCTGTCAAAATCTTTATGCGCCGGACTGCGGGTTGCTTTTGTGGCGTTTCCGGAGCAGTACCGTGACAGGCTGGTGTCCGGTATGCTCAATATGAATTTGAAGACGGTATCCTTTAACGCGGAAATTATAGGGGAGCTGATTGACAGCGGCAAAGCGGATGAAATCGTAAAAAGAAAGATAGAACTGGCGGAACAAAGGAATCAGATTTACAAGGCGTTTTTTCCGGTGGAGGAGGAAGAAATTGCGCGTTTTTTTCACTGGGTCAGACTGCCTGAAAAACTGTCAAGTGAGGAAGCAGAACTGGCGGCGTTGCAAAAGGGCGTCCATATTTTGGGCTCGCACAGATTCCAGCAGGGAAACCAGAACAATGCGGCCTATGTGCGTCTTTCCATCATTTCACCTGACACGGAAGAGGAGTTGTCCCATGCGCTGGAAATTTTGAGGAAAATTTTGTGGGAGCCGCAGGTTTCTGTTTGGGTGTAAAAGAGGATAAAATATGACAAGCAGATGTCAGGTTTTATGTGTTATAATCCTTTTATAACAAGCAAAATACAAACGCAGAAGGAGAAAACACATGGGAAGACCTACGACTAAAACAGACTTGATAAATGCTGCAACAGAAAATTATGAAAAAATGAATGTACTCATTTCTTCTTTGACGGAGGAGGAACTGGCAACACCTTTTGATTTTTCGGGGGATGAGAAAAAGAAAGAAGCACATTGGCGACGGGACAAAAATATACGTGACGTGCTGATTCATCTCTATGAATGGCACCAGCTTCTGCTTGAGTGGGTACAGGCAAATAAAAACGGCGACAGCAGACCGTATCTTCCCGAACCGTACAACTGGAAGACCTATGGAGATATGAATGTCGCATTCTGGGAAAAGCATCAGGGCACAACCTTGGAAGAGGCAGAGAAAATGCTTGCAAAATCCCATAAAGAAGTCCTTGCTCTGGCAGAAACTTTTTCGAATGAGGAACTGTTCTCAAAAGGTGTATATAAATGGGTCGGCGGAAGCACTTTGGGTTCCTATTTTGTCAGTGATACGGCAAGTCATTATAACTGGGCGATGAAAAAGCTGAAGGCACATAAGAAGAACTGTGCGCAGCTTAACACTGCGGGAAAGTAAACCCGTAAAATTCCACTTCATAGGGCGTTCCATCACGCGGGTCTGTTTTGGGCTCCGAGTATTGGTAGGAAAAGCCGCAGGAGGCAATAAGGGCTTTGGAGGCTGTGTTTTGGGAGCGTGCAGAGCAGATGAATTCTGCTGCGCCCAAAGAGGCGGCGCGCTCCATTAACAGCCGAAGCACTTGTTTGCCGTATCCCCTGTGGACATAGTCAGGACCCAGAGCGATTCCGGTGTCCTCCCAGACATGCGGTCTGATTTCCGTCATCCCGGCAAAGCCGATGGCCTGATTGCTTTTTTTCTCGTAGATAGTATAGGCTTCGTGTGCTTCCTGCCATGATATGCTCTTTTCTATGCGTATTTTCGCTTCTTCCTCATTCTCGGTCACGCGCCACAGCATATAGCGGGTGCTTTCCGGTCTCGACCAGATGTTTACATACAAGTCCGTCCAATCTTCAAATTTTGCTTTGCCGAGTCTGATATCTTTTGCTTCCATGAAAAAAATCCTTTCTGTCAGTTTTTGCCATCATGGAGATACGCCACAACAGATGTAACCAGATGACAATTTGGCGTGTAGGTTACGCGGTATATTGCTGCATTTTCCGCATTCCACTCAGTACTTTGATTCTCATTATAGAAATGCTGCGTATTGGGGGTAAAGCCGGAGCTGCCGGCTACGACATATACGCGGTACCAGGAGGAAGGCACTTCGTCGGAGGGAGAAACGGGGAGGACGCGGTATGCTGTCAGAGGGGTGGGATAGTTCTCCCCATGGCTTGCAAGACCGGCGGCTGTATATTTTTGATTGAGATATACGTCTACAGACAGTAAATCCCGTTCTTCTATGGCGGCGATATCTTCCAGATAGAGCTGGTATTTTTCACGGGGGTTGATATCTGCAGTGATGGCGGACAGCACAAAACAACAGAATAATCCCAGAAATATTACGAGCCCGAGCTCGGTAACACGGCTTACCCGCGTTTTAAACCGCATTGTGGAGGGGTTATATTT
>CAMWLB010000088.1 GCA_947174985.1 uncultured Lachnospiraceae bacterium
TCAGGATACACCGCAGGCATTTATCTGGCATACTTATACGGATGGCTGCGTACCGGTGGAAAATTCGCTTCTGCTTGTAAGCGCTATGAAAAAGGCAGGGATTCCGGTTGAATTTCACATGTATCCGCAGGGCGGACATGGGCTCAGTCTTGCAAATGAACTGACGGAATCGCCGGAAGGCCATGAGATAGAACCATGCTGCCAAAGCTGGATTTCACTGGTTAGAACCTGGATTTTGGGATTGTAAAAAGGAGTATGGAAATGGGCTGCTTGGGAAATTTACTTTGGTTTGTGTTTGGTGGTTTTATCAGCGGGCTAAGCTGGGGACTGGCGGGAGTTTTGTGGTGTATTACCATTGTGGGGATTCCGGTCGGCGTACAATGCTTTAAGTTTGCCGGATTAAGCTTTTTTCCTTTTGGAAAAGAGGTAAAATATGGTGGCGGAGCAGGGAGTCTTCTGTTAAACATCATCTGGATACTGGTTTCCGGACTGCCGCTTGCTTTGGAGTTTGCATTTTTGGGCGTTTTGTTCTGTATTACAATCATCGGGATTCCGTTTGGACTGCAGATGTTCAAGCTTGCAAAGCTGGCGCTTATGCCCTTTGGTTCAGAAATAAAGTAATGGAGTGACGAGAAAAGTTGTAAAATAAGCGGGAGGTAACTATGAAAATAAAAGGTAAATGCAAAGTGGCGCTTGCCGGTCTGCTGGCATGTGCTTTGGCGCTCACGGCTTATCCGCAGAATGCGGCGGCTGCAGAAAATACCCAGGCGGTAAGTGCACAAATGCCTTTTCGCGAGCTTACGGCGGCAGAAATGGTGGCAGAGATGGGCAATGGCTGGAATCTGGGCAATACCATGGATGGACATACGGGCTTTACGCCGTCTGAGACGCAGTGGCAGGATGTGGAGACCACACAGCAGCTTTTAAAGGAGCTGCATGATATGGGCTTTAATACGGTGCGCGTGCCGGTCACATGGGGAACCATGATAAACGATGCAGACGGATATTCTATCGATGAAAAGTGGATGAGCCGCGTGCAGGATATTGTGGATTATGCGGTAAACATGAATATGTATGTCATCATCAACATTCACCATGACGGTGCAGAACAGTCGGGCTGGCTGCGTATCGCTGCGGAGGATTTGACGCCGGTTAAGGAGAAATTTGAGGCGGTATGGCGGCATATTGCAGAGCGTTTTAAAGATTATGACGAACATGTCATATTTGAGTCCATGAACGAAGTGACGGGTCCCGGAAGCGATATGGCGGGAGATACGGCGGTTATCAATGAACTCAACCAGATATTTGTGGATACGGTACGTGCGACCGGTTCCAACAATGCGCTCCGGTGGCTGTCCGTGCCCGGCAGATATACCAATATTGTCAACACAACAGAACCGAAATGGGGCTTTAAACTGCCGGAGGATTCTGTGAAAGACAGACTTTTTGTGGCAGTGCATTATTATGACTGGCAGTTCGGACTGCTTGATACGACCCAGACGACAGAGTTTGTAGACGCGAGGGTGGAAGCGCTGATTCCGGAGTTTCAGAGGCTTCAGGACACCTTTACCTCAAAGGGAATTCCCGTTATTCTGGGAGAATACGGCGCGATTAACAAAAATAATACGGCGGCGCGTGCGTACCATATGGAAATTGTGACACGTCTCTGCCAGCAGTTGGGGATTGTTCCCTGCTACTGGGACCAGGGCTGGTATGATTTGAGTGCAACGCCCGATTTTAGCTTTGCTCTGGTAGACAGAGAGACCTATGAGCAGATTTACCCTGAAATTATCTCTGCCATGATGCGCGGTCTTTTCCTCGCGGGTGCGAAGGACTTATCGGACATTTCAAGGGAGACGACGGTAACGCCGATTACCAGTCTGGGTACAATCGAGGGAACTTATCAGCTTCGCATGGGCGAGGTGATAAATATCAGCCTTGCCGATAAAGTGGATAAAACCGCATATAATGATGTAGTACTGTGGAAAAGTGCGGATGAGACAGTTGCGACGGTCAATTCCGACGCGGGAAACATAGAGGAATGGGCGGCATATATTCATGCGGCAGGAATCGGCAATACCGTAATTACCGCGTATAGCCAGAGCGGAAGGGCTGTTCTGGAGATTCCGGTAGAAGTGCGGGCTGCGATTACTGAAAGGCCTTGTACCGGCATCACGACGGAGCAGGAGAGTTATACGCTGAAAACAGGAGAATCCCTGTATTTGAATGCAGGCATGGCACCTGTGGATACGGATGCGTATCTGACTTACCGTTCCTCTGATACAAGCGTGGTTACGGTATCAAAAATCGGCAAGATAGTGGCAATTGAGAAGGGAAGCGCGTACATAATTATTACTTCCTGTGACGGCTTGACAAAGGTAGTGCCCGTGACAGTAGAGGAAGCGGAGACGGTTGCAGAGATAGCGCTTGCACTGAATGTCTATTACAATGACAGCACACACAATTATTTCAGCAATGAGAGCGGAAGTGCAATCCGCATCAGGGAAGACGGGCAGTACACACTTTCCTTTGACTGCGGAAGCGATTTGTCGGCAACGGCAGGCGCAGCAGGCGTCACGGGACTGAATGACCTTACGGCAGTCTACATCAAGGACGAC
Source organism: uncultured Lachnospiraceae bacterium (assembly GCA_947174985.1). Classification (GTDB taxonomy): domain Bacteria; phylum Bacillota; class Clostridia; order Lachnospirales; family Lachnospiraceae; genus Acetatifactor. Next base: position 2,619 of record CAMWLB010000088.1, read on the forward strand.
AGTGTGACAAAGGGCATTGCCAAGAAGTCGCCGTTGGTTTCTTGCGATATCATATATGATTCCATCGTGATTGACGGTGTGGAATTTGCAGTCAATATGACGGAGCCGAAGTCCGCGATTAAGGCGTCGGGTATTCTGGATACCAACGACCCGATAAATTCATGGGACGGCTCTGTTATTGAGGAAGTTTCTGTCAGCAATCATGTGCTGAACTTTGAGGGAATTGAAAATCCACAGCATATAGAAGTGACCTTTACCATAAGCAATCTGGTGTTTGAGGAAGGCGCGGCAGAGGCAGAGCCGGTGAAAATAACCTCAATAGAGGCGGACGGCAGTGGGGAGGTGGCTGTAAGCAGCGCTTCTCCGGCGGAAATTACGGTTTCCGTAAGCCCGGCGGGCGCAGGCAGCGTTATGTTTGTTTCTTCCGATGCTTCTATTGTTTCCGTAGATAACCGCGGCGTCTTGGCAGCGGACAAGGTGACAGTGCAGGTATTCGCCCATGGCGAAGGGGAAGCGACAGTGACGGCGTACACGGCGGAAGGTCTTACCGTGGACTTTAAGGTTACTGCAACGATTTCTCCCGACAGGGTATTTGCCAATGTGGAGAAGAACGAAGAGCCGGCCGGCGAAGACAGCGCAAAAGTGCCGGAGCAGAAAAAGAGCGGCGGTATCTGGAGCACTGTGCTGCTCATCGTGGGCATCGCGCTGTTGGGCATTGTAGTATTCTTTATTACACTTAAGATAGCAGACGGCAGCGGTAAACCGAAGAAGAAATAGGAGCGTTTTATGTATTATCAGAATCCTGTATTGCGGGGCATGTACCCCGACCCGAGCGTATGCCGCGCGGGGGATAAATATTATATGGTGTGCAGCAGCTTTCAGTTCTTTCCGGCAGTCCCCTTATTTGAGAGTGACGACATGGTGAACTGGAGACAGCTTGGGCACTGTATCACAAGAAGAAGCCAGCTCGATTTGAGCGGTGCGGATAAGTGCAGCGGCATTTTTGCACCTACAATCAGGTATTATAACAATCGTTTCTATATGGTGACGACGGAAGCAAAGACCCATACCAATTTTTATGTCTATACGGACAATATTTATGGGGAGTGGTCGGAACCGGTTTTTGTCAAACAGGATGGCATTGACCCGTCTTTGTATTTTGAAGAGGACAGAGTATATTTTATCAGCAACGGTTATGACGAAGAAAGCGGACGTTCCTGCATCCAAATGTGCGAAATTGATATAGAGACAGGAGAAAAGAAAAGTGACAGCAGACCTCTGTGGTATGGCACGGGAGGCAGGTTTATCGAAGCGCCGCACCTCTATAAATTTGGCGAATATTATTATATTCTGGACGCGGAGGGCGGCACGGAGTACGGGCATATGGTAAACTATGCCAGAGGAAAGAGCCTATGGGGACCTTTTGAACCCTTCCCCGAAAATCCGGTGCTGACGAACCGCAATCTGGGTGCCTATATTCTGCAGGGAGCCGGTCACGGCGATGTCGTGGAGGACAAAAACGGCAGATGGTGGTTTGTGCACCTTGCCTTCCGACAGTCAGGACAATGGATGGCTTATCACCACCTTGGACGGGAAGTTTGTCTGGTTCCCGTTGAGTGGAGGGACGGCTGGTTTTATATGGGGGATGGCACTTCGCGGCTTTCCTATGAGCTGCCTGATGTGGAAGCAGCCACGCAGGAGTTATCCTTTACAAAGACCTTTGCCAATCTGGAAAAGGAATGGTGTTTCTTAAGAAATTACAGGGCAGAGAACTATGTGTTTGAAGCAAAAAGCCTGAAATTATGCGGAACAGAGGATAATTTGTTTGAAGGAGAATTGCCGACAATGGCGGCAGTCCGGCAGAATGAATTTAAAGAAACGCTGTCCGTCACTGTGGAAAGTGGCTGTGAAGAAGCGGGACTTACGGTCTATATGGACGAGCGGCATCATTACGATTTGTATCTGGACAATCAGGGAAATGTGATTTTGCGGTATACGATCGGCTGTGTTTCAAAGGAGATGAAGGCGGTGCCGGTGGCGCAGAGGAAAGCCGTGCTTCGGATAGAGGCAGAGGAAGCGTTGTATCACTTCTTTGTCGTGTCGGAAAGCGGGATGACAGAGATGGGCTGTGCGGATACCCGTTACTTGTCGAGTGAAGTTGCGGGCGGTTTCACCGGGGTTGTGTTTGGATTGTTTGCAGTGGACAGAAACGGAAATTGGGCAGAATTTACGGAGTTTGCCAAAGAGCACCACGAGAGTTGAGCAGTACACAGTAATTTGGTCGTGACAGATAAACAGGAATATAGAACAGCGATTGGAAGTCATATGCCCAATCACTGTTCTATATTTTTTTTACGGAATTCCGCGGGGCTTTCCCCCACATATTTTCTGAACTTTTTGTGGAAGTAGTCTACGTTGCGGTAGCCCACTCTTTCGGCAATCTCATATACCTTATAGTTGTTTTGGAGCAGCAGGGCCTTGGAATGTTCAATCCTGATATGATCTACATAGGAATTGAAGCTTTCTCCCACGGTTTTGTTGAAAATTTTTCCGAGATAAGCACTGTTGTATCCAAACAAAGGCGCAATTGTTTCCAGCTTAATATTGTTCTGATAGTTGTGGTCGATGTAGTATAGAATATCGTCCAAAACACTATTGCGGGTGGGACTGCCGGTTGCATTCATAACCATCTCAAACTGCTCGGATAAAAATGCAATAATTTCGTACAGATAATTCTTTTTGCCTATAAAATCAATTACTGTGGAATTGGGAAGAAAAGGAATATTCAGAGTGTTGTAAAGCAGGTTGATTTTTTCCTTGATCCGCAAGTATAAATCCGTGACAAAAAGTTTTATTTCGGAGATGCTGCCCTGTGAGTCATATAAATATTGTTCCAGGCGGGAGAGCGTTTCCGCAACATTTTTCCGGTTAAAGGTCTGCAGGTAGCCGGCCAGATAGTCTGTGAATTCGGAGAGCTTCTCCGGACTAAGGGGGATGGCAGACTGCCCGAGGCTGGGAAGCGCAGAATAACCAAGTGTATGCTGCCCGGGCGTACAGAAAAACCGGCGGGAAATCAGTGTACAGGCATCTGCGTATGAATAATGAATATCATTTAAGGCATGAACGGGTCTGCCGTAAGCTAAAAACAGGGTATCCATCGGGCTTCCCTTTTGCGGCGGCGTCGCCTTGTCGTAATGCGCCAGAAAGTCCTGAAAACGGTTAATTGCATAAGTACCCTTCAACAAAATAATGTCTTTTCTGTCATCCTCAATGTGATGGAAGGTATGGTCAGCGCGGTTGCTTACTTTTAACAAATCCGCAAAGCTGTAGGAAGGACTTCCCAGCTCCCTGTTGAAATTTTCATAAATGACAACCTGATAGACATCGGCATCCAGCTCAAGGTCTGCAATATCTGTTTCGTCAAGACCGTCCGGCACACCTTCTTTCCCTGTAATTAATTCATGCAAAATAACATTTTTTGCCTTCTTCTTAAGAAGTTCAAGGTTGTCCGAGGAGCGGACTTCACTGTCCAGAGAAAGTTTGATTTTATGTACAGAGGCGGAAAGTTCTTCTTCCTCAATAGGTTTTGTCAGATAAAATTCCACACCGTAGCGCATGGCTTCCTGCGCGTATTTGAAATCGGAGTAGCCGCTGGTAATGATAAAGCGTCCCTTAAAATCCTGTTGACGCGCTGCTTTTACCACTTCAAGTCCTTGCATTTTGGGCATACGGATATCCATAAGGACCAAATCCGGCTGCAGAGAAAGAATCAGGCGGAGCGCTTCCTCTCCATTGGAAGCCTCACCGCAGATGCAAAAGCCTGCAGCTTCCCAATCCATTATGCATTTTAAGCCGTCACGGATAAGTGACTCGTCATCTACAATCAGTACTTTATACATAAATCCCCCGTTATCAGTGTGTAAGTAAGAACTGATGGATTTAGCTAAATTAAGCAATGCTAATATTTACAGTATAAAAGAGTTTTGAAATATCGTCAAGGTGTGAGGGAGTTTTTGCTGCCTGTCATGCCGTCAGTCACGCCGTCAGCGCCCCATATGCCTATGCAGACCGTATAAAAACGCAGCGGTACTAGGCTCGTGAAAAACCTCGCCAAGTGCCGGCGTTTTTATACGGTCTGCATAGGCATATGGGGCGCTGACGGCTGAAAGCCGCAATTCACGTCTGAAATACGGCAATTTGCGTCCAAAGGATATTTCCATTTTGTATTGTGTTACACTGAATAAAGTTGTAAGGAGTCATCAGGAAAAAGGCATTCTAAAGAGAGAGTTTTTTATGAAAGTCCCTTATCCGTTTAAGTGTTGTTGGGTAAAGGCATTGAATAATCAGCAAGATTTGCGTTTCTGGTTGAAACTCCGGCAATTCCGGATGTTAATTTGCGTTGCTTGTGGCAACGGGCAGTTTTGCCTATGATAGTGGTAACAACCGAAAGAAAAGGAGGCTATCACTAATGCTAAACGAAAATATAAAAGCAATCAGAAAATCAAAAGGACTTTCGCAACAAGAGCTTGCTGTCAAGCTGAGCGTGGTGCGGCAAACAGTTTCTAAATGGGAGCAAGGATTGTCAGTTCCCGATTCTGATATGTTGATCTCCATATCGGAAGTGCTTGAAACACCCGTGAGTACGTTGCTTGGAGAAAATGTCATTGAGTCGAAAGTTGACGACTTAAAGGCAATTTCCGCAAAACTGGAGGTGATAAACTTGCAGCTTGCACAGAGAAAAACCACAAGAAAAAAAATTCTACATTGGCTTCTTATTTCATTATGCATAGTCATCGTAGCAATTTTTGTAATTTTATTGGTATTAGAAAGTCCTTACTTGGGTTGGGATTATAGTGATCCTGAAACCACTGTTCTCGGTGTGGCAGTTCATTTATTTGAATGGCTGTTTGTCAGAGTAGCACCGATTATCCTTATTGGTGCAGTCATTGGAATTTTCTTGACACGGAGGAAAGAATAAAATTATGCAACAAAATAGGATTTCCTATTATACAATCAATCAAGTGTTTTTTGTAGCAACACGAGGTTAATAAGGGATTTATGAAAAGTCACAAGGTCATTACAACCATTGCAGCAGGTGTGAATTGCGGAAAAGGTAGAAGAAAAAACAATATGAAGAAATTATTAACGGGTTTGGCGGGAATTGTCTTTGGAGTGTTTTTTCTGACAATCTGTGGAAAGGGGCAGGCAGAAGCGGTTTCAGTTGTGCAGTCGGCGGAGGCAAAAGACACCGATACAGAAAATCATGGGCAGAGCGGGCAGGAAGAAAGCACTAATAAAATTATGCTAACACTGGGAACCATAGGAACAGACCCGCGGCTGGAAAATGCAGTGGAAGCCTATAATGCCCAAAGTGAGAAGTACTATGTTAAAATAATAGATTATCTGCCGAGAGAATATGATTGTGCTGTAAGGGAGGCATCAAGGGATAGATTTCGGATGGACTTTGCTGCCGGTAATGGAACGGATATCGTCAGTCTGAGCGGTCAAGTAGCGGATGAGTTGGGATATGCGGGCGTGTTGATGGACCTCAATGCTTTTCTGACCAAGGAGGATAGACAGGAGAAGTATGTGGGTAATATTTTGGAATGTGCCCAGACTGGCGCTGCTCTTTACGAAATCTCACCAGTATTTGTTCTTGAATTCATTGTAGGGAATGGCGACAGAATTGGCATGGAAAACGGCTGGACACTGGAGGAAATGCTGGACAGTTTTGAGAAGAACGGCAGGGATGGATCAGCATTGGGCAAGGGCGGCGTGCGAACCGTGGCACGGTTAGTACAGTATTCCATAGAAGATTATGTGGACTGGGAAACGGGAACGGCAGATTTCTGCAATGAGGAATTTTATCATGTTTTGCAATTCGGCAAAGAAGCTGACAGTGGTGAATATGTCTATCCCACCAGAGAGAGCTTGGCATCGGGAACCCATATCGCCAGTTGTGAGCTTCTTGTAAGTGGGGCAGACATGCAGTACTTTAACTGGTTGTTTGGGGACAATATGGTGGTGAAGGGATATCCCAGTAATCATGGTACGGGCGTTGCAGTCAGATTGGAAGGCCCCGTGGGAATCAGTTCCTACAGCCAGCATCCGGAGGGGGCTTGGGATTTCCTGGAATTTTATGTGGAGGGGACTTGGACGGAGAGAGAATTTTATGTAGAGGAAACTCTGATAAAAGAAGATTTTTTTGATGTGTTTCATGGTGGGTTCCCTTTGAACCGACAGCTTTTTGAAGAGAAATTGGATCGCTCCATGGTAAAGCGATATATGGATACCGGAGAACCAGTGGCTTTGATTTGGAGAGAAGGCGACATACCGAATTTTTGTGCCAACACAGCGGAGGATGTGGAAAAGCTGCGTGAGTTAATTGCATTGGCAGACAGGCGGAGCCTTTCCAGCCAGTCGGTAATCATCCGGATTATTGAAGAAGAGGTAAGCGGTTACAATGCCGGAATTCTCACTGCGGAACAGACGGCAGATAGAATCCAAAATCGTGTCCAGTTGTATTTGGACGAGAAAAAATAAATGCAATCAAAGTTTTATAAGCATAGCGAATGACGATTTTATCTAAAACAGTTTATGATATTCTTCTTTAAATTTTTTTGAAAAAATACAATATAACGCAAGACAGCCGCAAAAGAGCATTTTAGTATATCGAATTGTCATGCTGATTTCAGTGGAATATGGGGAAAGAAGCTGACTTCCCAACAAATTTCCCAGCATGTGTACCAATGCGCCTGCTAAAATACTTCTTTTTGTTTTTATGTAAACATACGAAACAGCAAAATTAAGAAGCATAACACTCGGTATATACATAATAGCATCGAATAAGGAATTTTGAAGCAAATCGTACTGTGCCTGTCCCGGCGTAAAATACCACGGCAAATGCCAGATGCCCCAAATAAAACCTAAAAGTAAAGTAGCCCCCGTAAACCCGAATCTAATAAACAATCTATCCAGTGCATAACCCCTCCACCCAAATTCTTCATTTAAGGGACCGGAAATAACAGAAAAGAACAATACCAAAAACAGGTTTAACGGATTTTGTATAATTGCATGAATATAATTCATTCCCGGCATTTCATAACCCAATAAATATACACCTGACCCAATTGCCACAATCGAAATCAACGTGAAGAATAAAACTGTTAAGACAAGCCATTTTATCCCCATATACCGGAAACTAAAACAACGCATAAAATAGTCTTTTCGCTGTTCTTTTGAATAGGTTAAGAATACGATAAACAATGCGGTAACAGACGGTGCGCCACCGCCGAAATAAAATAGGAATGTTCCTAACGGGGTCCCCTCTATTCCCATAAAAACAGGGGCAAATCCAAATCCCCATGTCCATGCAAGCGTGATAATAAAAAACAGAGCTAAGTGCTTTCCGTCATTAGATTTTATCATTGTTTTTCCGCCTCCTTTCCAGTTGTGCATTTATATAGTCAATATCTCTTTTAACAACGGCCATATCAAGAAAGTAAGCCGGAACATATACGATTGCCACGTACACAAACGCCATCCACCAATTCGATTTAAAAAACCATTCGACAAAATATCCGTATAAG
>CAMWLB010000089.1 GCA_947174985.1 uncultured Lachnospiraceae bacterium
CAGCTGCCGGCCTTCAGACCGCCATTTCCAAATATGTGGCGGGGGAAGCTTCTTCCAAAAGCTACAAATCCTCCTTCCGCTTCCTGATGACGGGACTTGTGCTCTCTCTGCTGCTTTCCCTTCCCTGCATGGGCGTTATGCTGCATTTTTCAGAATTTATCGCAGCAAAATTTCTGTTAGAGCCGCGCACCGCCTCCATGCTGCGCATCATTGCCCTCTCCGTTCCGCTCGGCGCTGTCCACTCCTGCATCAACGGCTATTTTTATGGTGTCAAAAAAGCAGGCCTTCCCGCAGCAACGCAGCTTATCGAACAGTTTTTCAGGGTAGCATGCGTCTTTCTTGCAAGCTTGATGGCAGACGGACGGGGAACAGCCCCGACAATCAATGTGGCGGTTGTCGGTCTGGTAGTCGGAGAGTTCGGTGCAATGATAGTCTCCATCATTGCCGTTTATCTGCGCTTCTGCCAGCTTTCCTCCACAAAGAATCTGCGCGAAAACGCGGTGAAGGCGCTGCATCCCGTATCCGCCTACTTTTCTGTTGCCGCAAAACTGCTTGCGCTTTCCGTTCCCCTCTCCCTCAACCGTATTGTCATCAATTTGCTGCAGAGCATCGAGGCGGTCTATATTCCCAGCATGCTGCAGACCTATGGCTATGATTCTGCAACAGCGCTCAGTGTATACGGTGTACTGACGGGAATGGCGCTCCCTCTTATTTTTTTCCCCAACGCGCTCACCGGCTCTATTTCCCTTATGCTCCTGCCCATTGTCTCAGAAGCCGATGCTGCCGGTAATCGGTCTGCGGTAAAACGTGCCGCCGGCAAAACCGTATATTCCTGCCTGTTTTTGGGCGGTATCTGCACGCTGGGCTTCCTGATTCTGGGCCGTCCCGTCGGACGTCTTCTGTTCCACAGCGAACTTGCCGGCATTTTTATCTGTTCCCTGAGCTTCATCTGTCCCTTTTTATACCTGTGTGCCACTCTCACCAGTATTCTGCACGGCCTCGGCAAAGCCGGCAGCGTCTTTTTTGTCAATGTAAGCTCCCTTTTGATACGACTTGCCTTTGTCTTTTGGCTGCTGCCCCGTTTCGGCATCGACAGTTACATAGCCGGCATGTTGCTTTCCCAGATTTACTCCGCCGGCCTGCTTTTGCTTTTCCTGAAAAGAACGATAGGGAAAAAGGAAAAGTCTTGCACCCGTTTCTGATTTATTATATAATGTCTATCGTATTTTAAGGAAAGGTACGGTATTGACATGAGCTTTGAATTTATAAAGAAACTGCCCACTCCGGCAGAAATCAGGGAACAGTTCCCCCTGCCGGATGAGCTGGCAAAAATTAAAGAACAACGGGATGCAGAAATTAAGGACGTTTTCACCGGAAAAAGCAGTAAATTTCTGGTTATCATCGGTCCCTGCTCCGCCGACAACGAGGACTCTGTCTGCGACTATGTAAACAGACTGGCCAAAGTCAACGAAAAGGTGAAGGACAAGCTGCTTATTATTCCCCGCATTTATACCAACAAGCCCAGAACCACCGGTGAAGGCTATAAGGGCATTGTATCGCAGCCTGACCCCGAAAAAAAGCCCGACTTTCTCGCCGGACTTATCGCCATGAGGAAAATGCAGATTCGCGCCATTGAAGAAAGCGGCCTGACCGCTGCGGATGAAATGCTCTATCCCGAAAACTGGCGTTACGTTTCCGATATCCTGTCCTATGTGGCTATCGGCGCCCGCTCTGTGGAGGATCAGCAGCACCGCCTTGCCTGCAGCGGCTTTGATGTGCCTGCCGGCATGAAAAATCCCACCAGCGGCGATTTTTCCGTTATGCTCAATTCCGTGTACGCAGCACAGCACCCCCATTCCTTCATCTACAGGGGCTGGGAGGTTAAGACTACCGGAAATGAACTGGCGCACACGGTACTTCGCGGCGCCACTAACAAACATGGGCGCAATCTCCCCAACTATCACTATGAAGATTTAAATACCCTTTTAACTCTCTACAACGAACGAGAGTTAAAGAATCCGGCATGTATCATCGACTCCAACCACAGCAACTCTAACAAGCAGTTTGAACAGCAGATTCGCATTGTCAAGGAAGTTATGCACAGCCGCAAGCTGAGTCCGGACATTCACAAACTGGTCAAGGGCGTTATGGTGGAAAGCTATATCGAGGAAGGCTGTCAAAAGGTAGGCGGCGGCATCTACGGCAAATCCATCACCGACCCGTGCCTTGGCTGGGCAGACACAGAACGACTGATTTACGATATTGCAGATTACGAATAGGGAAATTCAAAAAATCTTTAACAGTCCGGTCATAATCCCTGGGTTTATATAGCCCTCCAGCAGGCAGCCGAATACCAGTGCACCTATCAGGATCGGAAAACGCATCGCCTTTTTGCGCAGAAGCAGGCTCTTGTCTTTCATCTCATGAAACTCCTGCAGCCTCTCCGGATAATAAATTGCTGTACAAAATTCACAGCTCCATTGCAGCAAAAGCAGCGCCGCGGGAAAATATACCAGAATCTGTGGAAACACGCCGGCAAGTATCAGCAGTATCCCTTTCAATCCATAGCGCAGTATGGACGCCATCACCAGCATGCCAAAGGACACGCCAAGCCATGCGGTTCCTGTCCACGCTGCCGCCAGGCCAAGCCAGGTCGTAGAAAGCACTGCAAGTATCAGCGCCGTCCCCACCCGTTTTTGCAAAAGATACAGAAAAAAGGCATGTTTGTCAACACCGGAGTATTTCATATCGTACAGAGTATACTCACTCAAAAGACCGGTATTGTACAGCAATGCCTTTTTTCCCATATTCATGAGCACAAGTCCTGCTACAAAGCCCACTGCGGCAATGACTGCAAGCGCTTTGCCCTGCTTTAATTCTGCCTGTCTGAACCAACGCATTTTTGCTCCCATCTGCGTGCTCTGCGCACGCGCCCTTTCACCGACATTTGCCTGATTGTCCGTTACGCTCTATTTTATGATGGGGGAAAAATGATTATGCCGGTACTACAAATACTTATGCGCATAAGTCATGATTGCGCAGATTGTTTTGGAGTCCTGGATGGTACAGTTGTATATCATATCCATCAATTCCTCCACGGTATATGCTTCCACATTGATAAATTCGTCCTCATCTAAATGCTGGTGGCTCGGTATCAGATTTTTTGCCACATAAATATCAATCTTCTCATTGCAGAAAGCAACCGTTGTGCGGATGGTAATCAGGAATTCCAGTTCTTCGGTACGGTATCCGGTTTCTTCCTCCAGCTCTCTTGCCGCTGCTGTCCGCGTGGGCTCATCCACGCCGTTCAGGCCTCCCGCCGGAACCTCCAGCGTATATCTGTCCAGCGCATTTCTATACTGGCGGACCATCAGTATTTTTCCGTCTTCTCTGACCGGAACCACTGCCGCCGCACCTTTATGTCCGATAAAATCCCACTTTACAATATTACCATTCGGCACCTGAACCGTATCCTGATAATAATCGATGATAGCACCCTTTTGTACCAAATCCCTGCTCAGTCTCTTAAATTCCTCTGCCATAAGAACCCTGCCTTTCCCATCTTTCTGCCGTTTTCACGTGCCTCGGCTATTTGCTCTCCAAAAGTTTTTCCACACTTACCAGTTTGACGCAGAGTGTAAACAGCTCTGCCGCCTGCGCCATTTCGCCCGGCGTCGGGAAAGACGGTGCAATACGGATATTGCTGTCCTTAGGGTCCTTGCCATAGGGATAGGTTGCACCCGCTCCGGTCATGACAACGCCCGCTTCCTTACATTTCGCCACAATTTGTTTTGCACAGCCTTCCATAGCATCAAATGAAATAAAATAGCCTCCCTTGGGCGGTATCCATGTGGCAATGCCCAGCCCGCCAAGCTCTCTCTCCAGGATACTGAGTACTGCTTCAAATTTGGGACGGATAATGTCCGCCTGCTTTTTCATCTGCGCCTTTAAACCGTTGATATCCTTAAAATACCTTACATGACGAAGCTGGTTAATCTTATCGTATCCAATGGTCTGAATTGTCATGGACTTTTTGATAAACTCCAAATTTTTAGGGGAAGACGCCACAGCCGCAATGCCCGCGCCTGAGAAAGTCACCTTTGAAGTTGAAACAAATTCATAAACCATATCCGGATTGCCTGCTTTTTCACACTCACCGAAAATTTCCAAAAGTTCATCCTGAGAATCCTCGTAGAGATGATGGATGGCATAGGCATTATCCCAATAAATTCTAAAATCCTCCGCAGCCGGTGCAAGCGCTGCCAAACGTCTCACAGTCTCGTCGGAGTAAGTGATGCCCTGCGGGTTGGAATACTTCGGCACACACCAGATTCCCTTCACAGTCTCATCATGATTCACATACTGCTCTACCATATCCATATCAGGTCCGTCTGCGGTCATGGGAATGGGAATCATCTCAATTCCAAAATGCTCCGTAATCGCAAAATGCCTGTCATATCCCGGCACCGGACACAAAAACTTCACCTTGTCCAGTTTGCACCACGGGGTACTTCCACAGACACCATGCGTCATGGAACGGGATACCGCATCATACATAAGGGATAAACTCGCATTGCCACAGACAATCACATTTTCGGCGGGAACGCCTATCATTGCACCCATAAGCGCCTTTGCCTCCGGAATACCATCCATAAGACCGTAATTACGGCAGTCCACACCGCCCTCTGTCCGCAAATCACTGTCCGCACCCAGCACGTCCATAATCGGCATGGTCATGTTAAGCTGTGTTTCCGAAGGCTTTCCTCTGGACATATCCAGCTTCAGCCCCATGCCCTTTGCCTCTTCATATGCCTGATTCAGTTCCTTTCTAAGCGCTTCCAGTTCAGTCCTGTCCATTTCCTGATATGCTTTCATCTTATTCTTTTCCTTTCCACTCTGGCGCACAGGAAAGATACCTGCCGCCGTGTCTTTCTCTTTATCCGATTGGATAATCGTATACAATCATACACGCCTTGTATATTCTACTATATTGCAAAAGCGAACACAAGCAAAAGTTTTATTTTTTATTATAAAAACTTAGATTATTCTTTCAATCCTTTTATTTTTAGGAATATATACAAGATTTTAGATTTAATTTACTACCGATTTACTACTTTATAAGATATAATCATGATAAGCATATAATAAAACAGAAACGGAGGCCGTCTGCAATGATAGAAAAAGTAAGAAAAGAAGTATGTAAATTATTAGATAAAGATAATTCCGGTCATGGAATGGAGCATGTCAATAGAGTATTGCATCTATCTTTGAAGTTTGCCGAAACAGAAAATGCTGATAAAGAAGTGGTTGCTTTAATCGCATTATTGCATGATGTTGATGATTACAAATTATTTGGAATGGAAAATGCTGATAATTTAACAAATGCCGGAAATATTTTAGAACAATGTTCTATTGCAGACACTATGAAAGAACAAGTTATAAATGCTATTAAAACGATTGGTTATAGCAAAAGATTAAAAGGCATTCAACCAAGTACTCTTGAGGGCATGATAGTATCAGATGCTGATATGTGTGACAGTATTGGTGCTACCGGAATACTTCGTAGTTATCAATATAATTTAGCCCATGGCAATGTATTTTTTGATAAAAATATATACCCCGCATTAAACATGTCCGCAGCTAATTATATGGCAAAAAAAGCGGGAACTGTTGTTACTCATATGTTCGAAAAATTACTGAAACTAAAGGATTTGATGCTAACCGATTCCGGAAAAAAAGAGGCAATAGAAAGACATAATATCATGCTTGCATTTCTCTATCGCTTTTTTGAAGAAGAAAATGTTCCGGAGTGGATTGATTATTTAGATAATTATCTAAAAGAAAACAAAAAATAAGTAAGTATTTATGCGAAAAAAAGCGTAGACGATATCCGCCTACGCTTTTGCTTCCTATTCAATATTCAATTTACATTACTTAGCATAATCAATTACGCGGCTTTCACGGATAACATTGACTTTAATTTGTCCGGGATATTCCAGTTCAGCTTCAATCTGTTTGGAAATATCTCTCGCCAATACTACCATATCAGCATCCGTAATCTGCTCAGGAACTACCATTACGCGAATTTCCCGACCTGCCTGAATAGCAAAAGATTTGTCAACACCTTTGAAATTGTTTGTGATTTCTTCCAATTGTCTTAATCTGCTAGTGTAGGTTTCCAGTGTTTCCCTTCTAGCGCCCGGTCTTGCAGCGGATATTGTATCAGCAGCTTGTACAATACATGCAATCAGGGATGTAGCTTCCACGTCGCCGTGGTGGGATTCAACCGCATTGATTACGGTTGCATTCTCCTTATACTTTCTGCAAAGCTCTGAACCTAACTGAATATGGGAACCTTCCATTTCATGGTCAACCGCCTTACCGATATCATGCAAAAGTCCCGCACGTTTTGCAAGACGAACATCCAGTCCCATCTCTGCCGCCAGAAGCCCTGACAACTGTGCAACTTCTATGGAATGCTTTAATGCATTCTGCCCATAACTGGTTCTGAATTTCATCTTACCGAGTAATTTTACGAGTTCAGGGTGAATACCATGTACGCCTACCTCAAGAGTGGCAGCTTCACCTTCCTCTTTAATCATTACCTCTACTTCCCTCTGCGCCTTTTCTACCATTTCTTCAATTCTGGCAGGATGGATACGTCCATCTACAATCAGCTTTTCAAGGGCAATCCTTGCAACCTCGCGGCGGATGGGGTCAAACCCTGACAGAATAACTGCCTCCGGCGTATCATCGATAATTAAATCAACGCCCGTCATCGTCTCCAATGTACGGATATTGCGTCCTTCCCTGCCGATAATACGACCCTTCATCTCATCGCTTGGAAGCTGTACGACGGAGATGGTAGTCTCAGAGACATGATCTGCTGCGCATCTCTGAATTGCATTTACTACATACTCCTTCGCCTTTTTGTCTGCTTCTTCTTTGGCCCGACTTTCCATTTCTTTAATCATCACGGCCGTTTCATGTTTCACTTCATCTTCAACAATTTTTAACAAATACTCTTTTGCCTGTTCAGAGGTTAATCCGGAAATTCTCTCCAGTTCCTGTACGCGCTGTTCGTTCAGCTTTGACACTTCTGCCTTCATCTTGTTTAAAGACTCTTCGCGCTGTGCCAGACTTACTTCTTTGCGTTCAATAGCATCCGCTTTTTTATCGATGTTCTCTTCCTTCTGCTGGACCCTTCGCTCATAACGCTGCGCTTCCGCCCTGCGCTCCTTAATTTCTTTGTCGAGTTCATTCTTGGTCTTAATGGACTCTTCCTTGATTTCAAGCAGCGACTCGCGTTTCTTGGCTTCTGCGGTCTTTAAAGCTTCATCGATAATCTCTCTCGCTTTGACTTCTGCATCGCCCAACTTCGCTTCCACGTATTTTTTACGCCGCTCCGTTGCAATCTTTGCAGTCACCGGAATCGAGATGACAAGCGTAACCACTATTGCTCCCAAAGCACACAATGCATACCACATGTACAGGAGCACCTCCTTATTAAGTTTTCGTGCATGGTCCTTGGACCAAAACATAACGCCGAAACGTCATGCCAAATCTATTATAGAATGTATGTATATGCCGTTTTTTGCAAAGAAAAACACGGCGCACATTCTAAATGCAATTTTACAACACTTAAATTTTAAATTAAAATGGTGCTCATGTCAAGCGTAAGTGATTATCTTTACCCTGAACTTTACACAAAACTTAGTCTATTTTAACAGCATCCTGCGTATTTTGTCCCCGTCAAAGCCCTTTCGCACTAAAAAAGCATACATTTTCTGCAATTCTTTCCTGTCTGCTGATTCCACATCAAAGTGCTTTTTGACAAGCAACGCCTTTATCTGCTCCTCTTCGTCCTGCACATTGCCCTCACCCTCCCAGTGAATCCACGCACTTGCAATCGTCTCTGCGGAAATCCCCTTTTGCAGCAAATCGTTCTCTATCCGCCGCCTGCTCTTGCGCTCATGGCTGCATACAATGAAGCTCTCCGCATAACGCAAATCGTCAATATAGCGCTCAGAGGCCGCATAATCAAGCGCTTCCTCTATCACCTGCTCCGGATATCCGCCCTGCTTTAACTTGAGCTTAAGTTGTTCGCGGGTATAATCCCGCGATTTTATCAAATTCATGCAGCGCAGCTTTGCACGCTTGGGAAGCACCTCGCATACCAGTTCCTCATATATCTTTTCCTCGATGGGCTCGCCTTCCCGCAAACCATACTTTCGCAGTTCGCCCTTGTACAGAACAAAGGCGGACTGCTCGTCAATGTATACTTTTACTCTGGAAGCCGACACCTCCGAAAGCCTCGTCACAATCATGACTGTCAACCTCCCTTAAGCCACTTTCACAGGCAAACGTTTTTACTTTCTGCTTCCGGCTCTCTATTCTTTGGAGGTCTTCTGCTCTTTGGAAGCCTTTGCTTCTAAAGCCTTTTGTTCCTTAGCCGCCTTTGTATCATTACCCTTTAACTCTTCGGGCTTTTCTGCCGGTACCTTATCCGCACTCAGTCCGTAATGAGCCCGCACCTTTCCCTCTACCTCAGCGCAGACATCGGGATTACTCTTTAAATACAACTTGGCATTTTCTCTGCCCTGTCCTATTTTATTGCCCTCATAAGCATACCATGCACCGGATTTATTGATAACACCAATCTCAGCCGCCAAATCCAGTATATCTCCTGCCATTGATATGCCTTCGCCAAACATGATGTCAAACTCTGCTTCCTTGAAAGGCGGCGCTATTTTATTTTTCACTACTTTAACCCTGGTCCTGTTGCCGATAACCTCTCCACCCTGCTTTAAAGACTCAATACGGCGCACATCCAGACGCACAGAGGAATAAAATTTCAGTGCACGGCCGCCGGTCGTCGTCTCGGGATTGCCGAACATTATACCAACCTTTTCCCTGAGCTGATTGATAAACACTACCGTACAGTTTGATTTACTGATAACCGAGGTCAGCTTTCTCAGTGCCTGGGACATAAGCCTTGCCTGCAGTCCTACATGGGAATCCCCCATATCGCCTTCAATTTCTGCCTTAGGCACTAATGCCGCTACCGAGTCCACCACCACGATATCAATAGCGCCGGAACGTACCATCGTCTCCGTAATCTCCAACGCCTGCTCACCGCTATCCGGCTGCGATATGTAGAGGTTGTCTATATCAACGCCTATATTCTTGGCATAGACAGGATCCAGCGCGTGCTCCGCATCAATAAAACCTGCGATACCGCCACGCTTTTGTACCTCTGCAATCATGTGCAGAGTCACTGTCGTCTTACCACTGGACTCCGGACCATAAATCTCTACAATCCTTCCCTTCGGAATACCGCCGAGTCCCAATGCCACGTCAAGGCTTAGAGAACCTGTAGGGATAGTTTCCACATTCATCTGTGCCGAAGGGTCGCCCAGCTTCATGACAGCTCCCTTACCATACTGCTTTTCAATCTGCACAAGTGCAGCATCCAATGCTTTTAACTTCTCTTCTCTTTCCATATTGATTCATCCTCATTTCTGCACTGCTTCCTATTTACCCTGCAAAAAATATGCACAGGCTGTCTTGTGTCAGGCAGCGCGCTGACAAAAAATGATTTCCATTACTATTTACATCAGCTCAATGATATCGGATTTGTTGTTCCGCAGATTATGCCGTATTCTTTCTCATATACAAAACCTTGTTTATGAACAAGCGTTCTGTATGGAATTAGAATAAAACATTTGTTCTGTTTTGTCAATCCTTTTTTATTATAAGCTATTCAAAGTACAATAATCCGCCCTTTTAACCCGTGTTTCCCCAATTTTTATTTCACAGCATATCTATCAAAGCACTTCACCGCCTCCTCCTCGGAAATGGCAAACACCTGCTTCAGCTTCCTTACTGTCTCTTCCCTGCTCTTTCCCTCTTCCATGCTGATTGCCACCAGCATCTCCATGCGGCCTTCCTTTCTGCCTTCTTCCCTCTCATAGGCATCCTGCGCCCTTCTGTCCCGCCGTGCCTTCAGGTACAGCTCATAGCGCGCCCGCAGCCTCCCCCTCAGGTTCAGCAGCTTCAGTTCCTTTACCGCCTCCAGTATCCCCGCATTTTTCGTCCCTGCCTTCAGCATGTCCAAATCCTCCTCGCTCTCCGCATTGAAAAAACGTATCCATTCCTCCAGGGGGCCGTCTC
>CAMWLB010000090.1 GCA_947174985.1 uncultured Lachnospiraceae bacterium
GTGGCAAAGGAGGCAAATGAACGCAAAAGTAAATATATTCTGCTTTTCACGGCCGGGAATATTTTCTTTTTAGCGCTCCTTGTTTTGTTGTATATTCTGCTGGGGAGTCTGTAACTCCGTTTAAATTTACTGCTCGACAGGAGGGTATGGGCGAGGAAGTAGTGTATCAGTTAAAAATGGAAAATATAGTTGACAAATCAAGATTAATTGCGTACAATCAAAATAAGGTTGTACGCAATTTAATTTTGGGCAATATAAGGGAGTTACGATAATATGCCGAACAACGAATACGAAAGCTTAAAACTTGAAAATCAGTTATGTTTTCCGCTCTATGCCTGCTCCAAGGAAGTGATAAGGAGATATAAACCGTATCTTGACAAGCTTGACCTGACATATACCCAGTATATCGCAATGATGGTAATGTGGGAGAAAAAGGAGGTAACAGTCAAGGAGCTTGGGAAATGCCTCTATCTGGATTCCGGCACGCTTACTCCTGTTCTGAAAAAGCTGGAGGAAAAAAATTATGTGGTGCGGAACCGCTCTAAAGCAGATGAACGAAATCTGATTGTTTCCATTACACAGGAAGGCGAGGACTTGAAGGAACAGGCTGTGCAGATACCTGCGAGCCTGGCAGCCTGTGTTAATGTGGAACCGCAGGAAGCGCAGCAGTTATATCAGCTTCTGTACAAACTGCTTGACGGGTTATCTTGACATGGAAAAGAAATTGTAAAGAGAAAGGGAAATGATTATGCGGGCAATTATGGAAACATTATTTGACGTTGTGTATTTAATTTTGGTTATTACCATCGGAATCAGGATGATGATCAAAGGCAGGAAGGAAAGGCAGTATTTTTGGTTTGGGCTGATGGCGGTAATTCTCGGCAGTGGTGATGCATTCCATCTTATTCCACGTGCCTATGCATTATGTACAACGGGTCTGGAAAATTTCACTGCGGCGCTTGGCATTGGCAAGTTGATTACTTCTGTGACCATGACTTTATTTTATGTGCTGCTGTATTATATATGGCGAATCCGTTATGGTGTAAAGGAACAGAACGGCTTGACTGTCTGTATCTGCCTGTTGGCGGCTGCAAGAATTGCGCTGTGCCTGTTTCCGCAAAATGAATGGACATCCGCGGATGCACCTCTGTCATGGGGGATATACAGGAATATTCCGTTTTTATTGCTTGGGCTGCTTATCATTGTTCGCTTTTACAAAAAGACGCACGAAACAAACGATAGGGCATTGCGCTTTATGTGGCTGGCGATTGTGTTAAGCTTTGGATTTTATATTCCGGTAGTGCTCTTTGCGGACGCAGTTCCTATGATTGGAATTCTTATGATACCAAAAACTTGCGCTTATGTCTGGATCGTGTTAATGGGATATTATGACATGAAGGAAAACTTGCATTGCGCGAAAGAATAGGGGGTCTTGGTATGGAAGAAAATTTTGATATCCAGAAATATATGACGCAGGGGGTGGAAAGAATCGTGGCCGATTCTTTGAGAGCAACGTTAAAAGACCCCCGTGAAAGTGCATTTATGGTCAAATTTGCTGCATCCAGCAGAAAAGCATCTAAAATCAGGGTAGCGGAAGAAAAAAACGGATTACATATACCGCCTTTTCTGATTGCGAGCATTACAAGCAGCTGTAACCTGCATTGTGCCGGGTGTTATTCCAGATGCAATCATGCAACGCAGGATTCGGAACCGGTAAGTCAGCTTACCAGTGAGGAGTGGCTCTCTATTTTCAAGGAGGCTGATGAAATCGGGGTAAGCTATATTCTGCTTGCAGGCGGCGAACCGCTGCTTCGGCGGGATATTATAGAAGCAGCAGGCAAAATGCAGAATATTATTTTTCCCATATTTACGAATGGAACTTATATAGATGAAAAGTACCTGAAGCTTTTTGACAAATGCCGCAATCTGATTCCTGTTATGAGTATAGAGGGTGGAAAAGAAGAAACCGATATGCGCCGTGGGAAGGGAATTTATGACAAACTGATCGGAGCCATGGATAGTATTTATGAGAAAGGTCTGTTGTTTGGGGCGTCTGTCACAGTAACGACAGAGAATGTGAAAGAGGTCGTTTCCGATGCTTTTATAGAAAGCCTTGCACAGCGCGGGTGTAAACTTGTGGTTTATGTTGAATTTGTACCTGTTACGGAAGAAAGCAAAGAACTGGCGCCCGGAGAGGAAGAAAGGAAGTATTTAAAAGATGGAATCGGACGGCTGCGAGAGGAATATTCGGAGATGGTATTTGTATCTTTTCCGGGTGATGAAAAAAGTTCCGGCGGCTGTATTGCGGCAGGCAGAGGATTTTTCCACATCAATTCACATGGCGGAGCTGAGCCGTGTCCTTTTTCACCATATTCGGACACAAACGTGAAGAATACCTCCCTGCGGAAAGCGCTGGAGTCCCCGTTGTTTACGGCATTGCGGGAACAGAATGTTCTGATGGAAGAACACAGCGGCGGCTGCGTCCTCTTTGAGCGGAGGGAGACTGTGGAGGCGCTTTTGGCGGAAAGCGCCGGTAAATAATTTGGAGACATTGTGTGGAACGCAGCAGAAGGAGAGAATAATGGAAAACATTACAGAACTGGTTCACAACAGGAGAAGTGTCCGGACATTTGATGGCAGAGAAATCAATGAGGATGACCGGAAGAAGTTAGCCTTGTTTATGGAAAAGATAGAAAATCCATATGGGATACCTGTCAGTTTCAAATTTCTGGATGGTAAAGAGCATGCGCTTTCATGTCCCGTTGTCAGCGGCACGGACCTCTATGTGGGGGCAAAGGTTCCTCGTATGCCGCATATGGAGGAGGCTTTCGGCTATTCCTTTGAGATGTTCGTGCTATATGCGCAGTCCATTGGGATTGGTACAGTCTGGATTGGAGGCACGATGGACCGCTCCGCTTTTGAGCGTGCGATGGCATTGGAGCAGAATGAAAGGATGCCCTGCGTAAGCCCCTTGGGATACCCGGCAGGAAAAAGGTCTGTCCGTGAGAATATAATGCGGAAAGCCATCAGGGCGGACAGCAGGAATTCGTTTGAAACGATTTTCTTTGACGGCACATTTGATGTACCATTGACGAAGGAAAAAGCAGGCAGATTGGCAGAAGTTCTGGAAATGGTCCGCTTGGCTCCGTCAGCGGTCAACAAGCAGCCATGGCGTGTTCTGATAGATAAAAATGGTGTTCATTTTTATCTGAAGAGAGCAAAGGGCTTTGTCAGTGAAGCGGTAGGTGATATGCAGAAGGTAGACTTGGGGATAGCCCTTTGTCATTTTGCACTTGCGGCAAAAGAAAATGACATAAATGTTTGTTTCAACGTAAATGCTCCGGGGATTACGGCAGAGAGCGGTATGGAATATATTGCCTCGTATCTGCTTCCGTGGCAGTAAATTATGTATATTAAGGAGGCCGCAAGGAGGGATAGGTATGAAATACAGACTTGACAGATATGGTAATCAGATTTCTCAGCTGGGTTATGGCTGCATGAGATTCAGCAGAAAAGGAAATGGCATCGACTATGCAAAGGCAGAGAAAGAAGTTCTTCTTGCTATCGATAAGGGTGTCAATTATTTTGATACCGCTTATGTTTACCCCGGAAGTGAGGAATGTCTCGGACGGATTCTGGATGAAAATAAGTGCCGTGACAAGGTCTATATTGCCACTAAGCTTCCGCAGTATATCATGCGTTCCTCTGCGGCAATTGATAAGACTTTTAACGAGGAGTTGTCCCGTCTCCGCACGGACCATATTGACTATTATCTGATGCATATGTTCACGGATTATGCGGAATGGGAGCATCTTAAGACTTTGGGTATTGAGGATTGGATAGAGCGCCAAAAAGCGGAAGGACGTATCCGCAACATCGGTTTTTCTTATCATGGCGAGACAGAAATGTTCCTGAGAATCTTGAATGCTTATGACTGGGACTTCTGCCAGATTCAGTATAATTATCTGGATGAGCATACCCAGGCGGGCAGGCGGGGTCTTCAGGCGGCGGCAGAGAAAGGGATTCCGGTGATCATTATGGAACCTCTCCGTGGCGGTAAACTGGTCAATCTGCCGGATAAGGCGAAAGAGATACTTGCGTCTGACAGCAAGGGCTATACGCCCGCCGAACTGGGGCTGCGCTGGCTGTGGAACCAGCCGGAAGTGACCTGTGTGCTTTCCGGTATGAACTCTGAGGATATGGTAAATGAGAACATCCGCATCGCCTCGGAGGCTGTGCCGGGGCATTTTACAGAAGAAGACAAGAAGATTGTCGAGCAGATTAAGCAGGTTATCCGAGAGCGGGAAAAGGTAGGCTGCACGGGCTGTCGGTACTGTATGCCCTGTCCTAAGGGGGTGGATATTCCGGGCAATTTCTATTATTACAATCTGATGTATATGGAGAAAAAGTCCTCGGCCCGCTTTGAGTTTGCCCAAAATATGGGACTGCGCAAGGAACCCGGTTTTGCGTCACAGTGCATTGGCTGCGGAAAGTGTGAAAAGCACTGTCCCCAGCATATCAATATCCGTGAAAAATTGAAGGAAGCCGATCACGCCCTCAGACCTCTGCCTTATAAAATCGGCATCCATGCTGCCCGCAAAATCATGATTCACGAAACATAGAGACAAATGGATGACATTTAGAAAAAGCCCGCAAACGGTAGTGTTTACGGGCTTTTGTTTTGGAACAAGGGATAATGAAAAGCGAAGAACGGTATTTACAGATAATCATCGGAAGGATATAGTAAATGAAGTAGAAACCCGGTGAAAGGAAATGAATCAGGATGATAAAAGTTGCAATCGTAGATGACAATGAGGTTTTTTTGCAGGAGATGAAGCAAGCAGTGGAAAGCTGCGGGGAATTTACGGAGGGCATGGTCTGCGACACTTATTCCGGCGGCGTCGATTTTTTGCAGGCGGATAGCGGAGCGTATCAGCTTGTCATACTGGATATGCAGATGGAGGGAAAAAGCGGATATGAGACGGCGCAAAAACTGCGGGAAAGGGACGATTCTGTCGTTATTGCCTTTGTTTCAGGAGTAATTTTGCCAAAGCCGGAGCATTTCAAGGTGCAGCCTTACAGGTATCTGCTGAAAAATGCGGATAAAGACGAGATAAGCCGGGATGTTGAGGAGCTTTTGCGGGAAACAAAACGGCGGAGCCTCAATGAAATGGTAGAAGTGGTCTGCGATGGAGAAGCACGGCGTATTCCCATCAGGAGTATTCTTTACATTGCAAAGGCCAAGAGAGGCAGCCTGCTCACTGTAGAAGACAGTCATGCGGGCGGAGGGAAAACTCTGCAAAGCAATGAAAGGCTGGAGAAATGGTATACCCAGCTCTGCATGCAGGGCTTCGAATATGCACATACCAGTTATATCGTGAATCTGAGGGCTGTCACGAAAATCGTGAAGAACGAACTGACGATGATAAACGGGGACAAGCTGGGAATCAGCAGAACCTGCAGCAGTAAATTTCACCAGAGCTTTTCCGCATATTTTCATAAAAAATACAAGAGAGGTAATAAGGAATGATGGCGGCGATACTGAGATTTGGCGGCAGTCTTTTTGTGAACTTTGTTTTTTTTGATTTTTTCAGGGGGCAGCTGAGACCGAGAGTGAAGGACCGGAAACAAGTATTCCTTATTCTTCTGTTATGTGCGGCGGCTGTCAGAGTGGTTAATTCTTTTCATAACGGTTTTTTAAATCTGGTATTCGGAATGCTGATTCTGACAGTGCAGGTATTACTGATTTTCAAGGATGACTATAAGAGAGAAGTGTTTCTGCTCTTGATTGGGGAGGCGGTGGCGCTTTTCATGGAACTTGTGGTTTACCTTTTTATCGGAAAGCTTCCTTTATGTGCATTGCTTAGAGAGATGTTTCGTTATACGCAGGAAACGGAAGATTTTATGATGGGAATCCTGTCGTATATACTGTGCTGGATCATACTGCACAGCCTGAAAACTTATTTTCTCAGCACAAGATACACCATGTGGGAACGTATTCCATTGTCTTTTTTTGCTCTTCCTTTTTCCACAGCTTTGATTTACCTTAGTATTTTCTTTGAAAAGACGGGCGGAATATGGACGCAGTACAGCCTGGATATGGGATATATCTTATTGCCGGTGGCAAACATAATGATGTTTTATACAATAAACAAACTGTTTTTTGTCTGCGGGAAAAACAGGGAACAGCAGCTGAACGAACAACAGACTGCTTTGCAGCAGAGATATTATAAGCATTTGGAAGAAATTGACATGGGACACAGGCGCTACGCCCATGATTTGAAAAATTTTATGGTTTCCATAGGGGCGTTGGCCGCTGCAGGAGGAAACGGGGAGATTATGGAGCTGTTGGGAGATATGGAAGTAGAACTCGATACTTTGACGGGAAGGCGCTATACATCTAATAATATACTCAATGCCATTCTCTGGGAAAAGACGGCTCTGGCAGAAAGGTACGGTGTCAGGATGGACATCACGACAGAGGAAAATCCGGAATGGGCGTGTGTTCCGGGAAGGGATTTAATCGTCATGGCAGGAAATCTTTTGGATAACGCCATTGAAGCGGCGAAACAATGTCAGGATGGCAGTGTTCACGTGGCGCTGCATAGCAGAGAGCATTTTCTCGTGATGGAGGTGGAGAACACTTGTCTCGGACTGCCGTGTACGAACGGGGAAGCTTTTTTATCTACGAAGCAGGATGGACGGGAGCATGGTTTTGGTATTTTAAACGTGCGGGATACTGCGGAAAAATACGGCGGATTGCTCTATATAGAGCAGAAAGACAATTGCTTTAGTACAATATTGACCATTGCAAAGGACTGCCTTGACCGTCACATTGCATAATAAGGACAAAATTTGCCGATTTAGATGTCGATTTGGACAGACCGCTTGTTCACATGCCTGATGATGATATAATTTAGACGAACAAAGAGAGGTGCGAAGGTACTTTTCGGGAGGAGAAAAGGCATGGACGAGAACACAAACGAACAAATTACAGACAGCAGTATGGCTGTCAGGCGTGCCGGAGAATTGGCTGATATCAGCGCCGACCAGTATGAGGAACGGGAGGTGCAACAGACAGTCCGGAAGCTGGAAGCGCTCGCGGCGGAATATCCGGATGTACCGGAAGTAATCGTTTCCCTTGCACAGGGAATGGTCAGGCTGGGCTGTGTACAGGAGGAAACAGAGGCAATGGATACGGTGGACAGACTGGAAGCGCTTGCGGCGGCGCATCCGAATGTGACGGATATCGCGGTCAAATACGCCAGAAGTCTGGTCAATTTGAGCAATATTCAGGATGAAAAAGGAATGATTGCCACTGTTTCCAGACTGGAAGCGCTCGCAGCGAAATATCCGGATGTGGAAGAAATAACGATTCAGCTTTCCGAGGGGCTGTTTAATCTGAGTCATGACCAGAATCAGGATGAGGGATTAAAAACGGTGGACCGCCTGGAAGAACTTGCCGCAAAGCATCCTGACGTTACGGAGATAACCGTTCAGTACGCGAAGGGTCTGGCGTGTCTGAGTTATGAGAGTGAGGGAGCGGCTGCATACGACATCGTAAACCGACTGGAGAAAGTTGCCATGCAGCATCTTGATGTCACTGTGATAGTTGCCCTGTATGCCATAGGTCTTGCCAACTTAAGCTATGAGCAGGAAGGAATGGCTTTATTTCAAACGGTCGGGAAATTGGAAAATCTTGTTTCAGAGTATCGTGGTGAAATGAATATTGTTGCATCATATGCCGAAGGGCTTGCCAATCTGTGTTTTGAGGATGAGGAAGTAACCGTATCAAGAGCATTCGACAGATTAGGAGAACTTGTCGAGGACTACCCGAACTCTGACAAGATAAGGGAAGAATATGACAGGGCTTTGGAATATCTGGAGTCCTTGGAAGAGGATGACGAGGAATGGGATACTGAATCCGATATGGAGGAACCGGAGGGAGAAAGTCCTGATGATGATGAGCTGTTACCGCCTTATGCCGGTCAGGAACAGGGAGAGGAGCAGCAGGAAGCGCTCAGGGCGGTGGAGAAACTGCGGAGTTTTCTTGTGGAGCATCCGGAGAATACGGAGGCAGCGGTAGAGCTTGCCAAAGGTTTGCGGGGGCTGTGTGGCATTCAGGGAATGCAGGGCTGGCAGGCTGCGGCTATGCTGGAATATCTTTCGGCGGATTATCCGGAGGTGGAGGGCGTGACGACAGAGCTTGCCAAAGGCTGGATACTGCTGAGCCGCGTCGTGGATGAACTGTCGGCGGTGGCGGTCAATGCGAAGCTGGACGGGCTTGTTATGTTAAATCCCTATCTGGTCGACGTGGTAAAGGCTTATAAGGGAGAGTTGGACCAGGCAGAATAAAAACCGGAATGGGAACGGAAAACAGAGATAAAACAGACGGGAAGGAATAGAAAAATGGCAGAACAATTTTTGATAAAAGGTGTGGATGTAATGGCGCAGGACAGTAAAACTGCACTGGAGATGCTGCGTAAGGAAAGACAGGTGATAGAATACTGGTATGACAAGGACGAGGATGTACAAAACGGAGGACTTGAAAGATTTGTGAAACTGGTTCAGCTGATGATCTTAAAAGCGGACCCTGATGATGATGACGAAACGTCATGCGCATTTGAGTCTGCGTGCCGTCTTTTGAATTTCTTTGACTCATCCAGCGTCGGGATGGAGGGAAGGGAAAAGGTTCTGGGAATTCTGGACTTTATGGTGGAGCAGGGCATCAGCTTTACCGAAACAAGGTATTGCGAACATGACAGGACGAATTTGAGGGATTATCTGATAAAAAAGGTTTATGCGAAGAAGCAGTTGATTGAGAAGATGTTTCAGGCGGGAGTTGATTTGAATGAGGCGTTGGCGGACGGCAGAACCCCGGTACATGTGCTGGTCAGCCGTGAGCGGTCAGGCTCGCCCTGTCAAACCGAGCCCGAGGAACAGGAACTTGCAGAGCTTATGGAATTTTTCAGTGTGGAATCCATGGAGGCATTGGACCAAAAGGGGACATCTGCGATCCATACCGCAGTCAGAGAAAACCATTTTGAAGTGCTTGAGGCAATGCTTAAAAAGGGAATTAACATCAATATCACAGAGGACAGCCCGGCGGTGGCGGGGACGACTCCTCTGCATGCAGCCTGTGAATACGGTTTCCCCAAAATCGTACAGATGCTTATGGATGCCGGGGCAGACGATACCATGCAGAATGTGAAGGAAGAAACACCTGCCCACATAGCCGTTTCGAAAAAGATTTTCTTTAAGGAAATAAAGCCTGAGGAAAGAGTGGAGATGCTACGGAGCCTGAAAAATATAGACATACCCGGTATGGATGGAAAGACTCCCCTGATGCTTGCACAGGCTCGTGATTTGTACATATCCGACACGGTTTCTCCTGTGCTGATTGAGAAGGGAGCCGACGTCAACCGCAAGGATAACGACGGAAATAACGCGATGATGCTGGCTGCGAAATGGTACAGCCATATGGATGTGTTAAAGGCAATGGTGAATGCTGGGCTGGATATCAATGCCCAGAACAACGAGGGAGATACGCTCCTGCATCTGCGGTTAAACAATAACGGTATTCAGGAAGCGAGATATCTGATTAAAAAAGGGGCGGATTATAACATAGCAAACAATAAACATGTGACGCCTGTGCAGATTGCCGTGGAACAGGGCAGGGATGAGGTGCTGGAACTGATGACGCTCTGAAAAAAGATGTCTCTTGGGATTTGAATTGTCGTGTTAAAGGGAACAAAAATAGGTGGAAGGGTATAACCCGGAAGCCTTTTTTTGTGCGCTTTAAAATTATACTTGACGAGAATGTTAGCAGTATGTACAATGAGAAAAATCTCGGAATCTGATTGATAAATTTAGGTGTCGGGACTTGGAGGTTAATGTAAATGATGGAAATAACAGATTTATCTGAGAGTCAGGTTGAGGAACTTGAAAATGCGCTGGACGCTTATGATAAAAATTATATCACTTACAAAATAAGCGGAAGTATTTCGATTGGAATATTGCATGAGGGAACTGTGGTGGCAGGGCTGGATGCTTGTATG